>NYVM01000065.1 GCA_002684605.1 Candidatus Pelagibacterales bacterium
GAAAATGGAAGAACGGTTAATGGTCAAGCTGCTGATACAGATACGATGGTCGCATCGGCTAGAGCTTATATCGTAGCTTTAAATAAATTAATAGTTAAAAGAGAGAAACAACCATTACTAAGTAAATCTCTAATTAAATAATAAGGAATATAAATTGATGTTATCAAAATTACTTGGGTTATGGTCAACAGATATGGCAATTGATCTTGGCACTGCAAATACTTTGGTTTATGTGAAGGGTCAGGGAATAGTGCTTAATGAGCCATCAGTTGTAGCTGTTGTAAATACTGATGGCAAAAGTAAAGTTTTAGCAGTAGGTATTGAAGCAAAAGAAATGCTGGGAAGATCGCCAGGAAATATAGATGTTATAAGGCCGTTAAGAGATGGTGTAATTGCTGACTTTGAAATAGCTGAAGAAATGATTAAACATTTTATACAAAAAGTTCATAATAGAAGAGCTTTTACATCTCCTATTATTGTAATCTGCGTGCCATCAGGGTCTACTGGCGTAGAAAGAAGAGCAATTCATGAAAGTGCAGAAAGAGCAGGTGCAAGGAAGGTTTATTTAATAGAAGAGCCTATGGCTGCAGCTATCGGTGCTGGACTTCCAGTAACAGAACCTAGTGGTTCCATGATAGTTGATATAGGTGGAGGAACAACAGAAGTTGCAGTTTTATCTTTAGGTGGAATAGTTTATGCTGAATCAGCTAGAGTAGGTGGAGATAAAATGGATGAATCTATCATAGCATATATGCGCAGACATCATAATTTATTAATAGGAAGTATGAGTGCAGAAAGACTTAAAAAGAGTATAGGATGTGCTTATGCTCCAGAAGATGGTGATGGTGAAAAATATACAGTTAAAGGTAGAGACTTAGTTAATGGCGTTCCAAAAGAACTGATATTATCTCAAAGAAATGTAGCAGAAGCATTATCTGAACCCATAGGAAGTATTATAGAAGCTGTAAAAAGAGCTTTAGAAAATACAGCACCAGAATTAGCTGCAGATATAGTAGATAGAGGAATTACATTAACAGGTGGTGGTGCTTTATTATCAGGAATGGATTCAGTTTTAAGAAAAGCTACTGGTTTACCAGTAACTGTGGCGGAAGACACATTATTAAGTGTTGCTTTAGGTACGGGTAAAGTTCTAGATGATATGAAGAACCTAAAAATAGTCTTAAGAACAGCTTATTAAATTTATTTTATGGGTTATTAAAATATGACAGGCCTGTCTAACTATAAAAGAGTGCAAAAAGTTATTAGAAACAAAGCTATTAATAATAAAATTTTAACTTTTATTTCATTATTATTTGCGTTGATTTTACTATTTTCATCTTACATGTATCCTAATTTTAGTAATGCAATAAAATTAAAGATTATAGATTATTCTAGTGATATAATGAATGGTATATATTCTCCAATAAGCACTATTAATAAATCTGTTACAAATTTAAATAATATAATGAATGCCTATAGTATTAATAATGAATTAATTAAAGAAGTTGAAAGTTTAAAAAATATTTATAATAAAAATGAAATATTATATGCAGAAAATATAAAACTAAAAAATCTTTTAAACCTATCAAATGACATCGAGTATAATTTTACAACTGCAAAAATCATTTCTAATAGTAATTCATCTTTTATTAGGTCTGCAATATTGAAGACGGGTAAAAATAATAACATATCTTTAAATAGTCCAGTTATATATAATAATAATGTTTTAGGCTACATAAGCGAATTAGGTATTAGTTCATCTAGAGTTACTGCATTAACAGATATAAGTACTAAAATTCCAGCATTTATTCCAAATAAAGATGTTAAATTTATTTTATCAGGTAATAATAGTAATTTTTTAGAAATAACTAATTACATAGAAATTACTTCAATAAAAGAAGGTGATAAAGTTTTTAGTTCTGGTGACGGTAATATGTATCCAGCTGGCTTATATATAGGAATAATAAAAGTTAAGCCAGATGGTAATGTTATTGTAGAACCCAGTAAAAAATTAAATAGTTTAAGCTATGTACAGATAATAGATTGGGCCCTAGAAAAAAGAGGTATTGATATTAATGTTGATCCTATATTCTATGACTAAGGTATAGAAGTATTATGACCTTATATTCTTATATATTATTTAATTTATATAAAATAATGCCTATTTTTACTACTTTAATTTTTAGTTTAGTCTCTGTATCTCCTATTATGCCGGCTGGCTCTGAAGAAATAGCTCCTCTATTAGGTGTTATATCGTTAGCATTTTGGATAATATACAAACCTGATAATATGGGCTGGATTGCTTTAATAATGATAGGAGTTTTTAACGATTCATTGTATGGATCAGTGCTAGGAGTGTCATGTTTAGCCAACATAATAATTAGAGCAACAATAATAAAATTATTATTACGGCTAGAAAATATAAATACTTATATAACTCTTTTGTATGTAGGAATAAGTTTAATTATATGGTTAATATTACATAGTATGACTCAATCTCTAATATATATAAATGTATATAATTATTATACCCATATATATCAATTTTTTATATCTCTTGCTATCGCTCCTATAATTATATTTATTCAATTATTTTTATTAGAGAAAATGTACAAATAATAAATGTTTAATGAAAAAAAAATAAGAGGCAAGGTAATTAGGAGAGTAATCCTAATAGGAGGTTTTAAATTATTAATTTTTTCTATTATCACAGGAAGGTTATATAAACTTCAAGTAGTAGATAGACAAAAGTATAAGACCTTAGCAAATAATAATAGAATTAATATAGTTTTACACGCTCCTATCAGGGGAAAAATATTAGATTCTAAAGGAACTATTATAGCTGATAATAGAAAAATATTTACATTAACTTTAAACCCTTCCCTAATAAATAATACACCTTTAATTATTAATTCTATAAAAAGTTTAATTAACATTAATGAGCAAGAAATTAAATTATTTTATATAGCATTAAAAAAATCTAAGGAAGGTATTTTAATTCCTCTGAAGAAACATTTAAGCTGGAAAGAGGTATCTATAATTCAAGTGAATAGACATAGGCTAGCAGGTGTTAATATAGAACTTTCTTTTATTAGAGAATATACTAGAGGGTCGTATTATGCTCATATATTAGGTTACACATCAAATAATTCAGGTCAGTATAGTAAATCAAAATACAATGGTAAATTCACTACTGGAAAAACTGGTATCGAAAAAGTATATGATAGTTATTTACGCGGTATACCTGGAATAGAACAAATAGAAGTAAACGCAAAAGGAAACTATGTAAGGAGATTAAACTTAGAGAAAAGTAAAGAAGGTAATAATGTACAATTAACAATTAATTCAGAATTACAAGATTATACACATAAAATGATAGGACCAAATATTGGAGCTGCTTTAATAATAGATGCAAATAATGGAGATATATTGTCCTCCGCATCCAGTCCTTCTTATGACCCAAATATATTCTCTAAAAATTTAAAAGAATCAGACTGGCAAGATCTTATTAATTCTGAAAACTCACCGTTAATTAATAGAGCTATTAATGGTTTATATCCTCCTGGATCAACATTTAAGCCTGTAGTTGCATTAGCCGCATTAAAGTATGGAATTATAAAGGCAACTGATAAATTTTTTTGTAATGGTTTATATACTTTAGGAGATAGAGATTTTCATTGTTGGAATAGAACAGGTCACGGCAAAGTAAATTTAACAGATGCAATAGCACAGTCTTGTGATGTTTATTTTTATGAAATAGCACTTAAATTAGGAATTGAAAGAATTGCAGAAACCGCAAAATTATTAGGTTTTGGTTCGTACTATGATGAATATTTTGGTGTTTCTAATAGTATAGTTCCAAATAAAAAATGGAAAGAAAAAAACTATGATGAGAAATGGCAAAAAGGAGAAACTTTAAATGTTGGTATTGGGCAAGGTTTTTTATTATCTACTCCCTTAGAGTTAGCAATTATGACAGCAAATTTGATTAACGATGGTAAAATAATTGAGCCTAGAATAGTTAAACCTTTATCTACAAATGCTATATCAAGTAATTCAATAAAGAAATTTAATAGTTTTAATATAGAGCATTTAAATATTATCAAAGAGTCAATGTATAGTGTTGTTAACACTGCAAAAGGAACTGCATGGAAGAGTAGATCTATTGATAAAGAATTTTCTATTTCAGGAAAAACTGGAACTTCACAGGTAAGAATAATATCTACGAAGGAAAGAAAAACAGGTATTATAAAAAATAAGGANCTTCCATTTAACAAAAGGGATCACGCATTATTTATAGGTTTTGCACCATTTAAAAAACCTAAGTATATTACTGCAGTAGTTTTGGAACATGCTGGAGGAGGTTCTGCCAATGCAGCGCCTATAGGTAGAGATTTATTAATTGCANCCAGAAAANTTATNGAAGGTATAGATACTAAATCTATAGTATCTTAATTTATATATGTTTAATAATATTTTAAAATTAATATCAATACAATTAANCAGATTNCTTTATATTAATTATATTTTATTAATCTTATCTATACTTATTTNTACTATTGGTTTGTGTCTTCTATATTCNGCAGGTGGAGGTTCAATGGACCCCTGGGGAAGTAAGCAATTAATAAGGTTTCTTATAGCTATTGGTATCTATATGTTTGTATCTCTTGTAAGTATTAAATTCTGGATAGGTAGTTCATATTATATTTATATTTTAAGTTTATTTTTATTAATTCTAGTTAATTTTTATGGTAATACTGGCATGGGATCACAAAGATGGTTAAATTTAGGTTTTTTTAATTTACAGCCAAGTGAGTTAGTAAAATTTTCACTTGTACTTGTCTTAGCTNGATATTTTCATNCTGAAANGGATACAAATTTTTTAATTAATTGCAAAAATTTTATCTATTCTTTATTTTTAATATTACTACCAGCATATGTAATTTTCTTGCAGCCAGATTTAGGCAGTTCTTTAATATTAGTTATAGCAAGTTTTNCTATATTATTTGTAGTAGGCTTATCAATATGGTTTTTTATAGGTAGTGCAATTATAATTAGTATATTAGCACCTTTATTATGGATATTTTTCTTATATGATTATCAAAAGAATAGAGTTTTAACTTTCTTAGACCCACTAAGAGATCCACTTGGAAGTGGGTATCATATAATACAATCTAAGATTGCGTTGGGTTCTGGTGGACTATTTGGCAAAGGTTTCTTACAGGGAACACAAAGTCATTTAAATTTTCTTCCTGAAATGCAAACAGATTTTATTTTTACTTTATTAGCTGAAGAGTTTGGNATTCTCGGCACGCTGACTTTACTTTTTTTATTTATGATCATTATACTTTATTCGTTAATTATAGGTTTAATTTGTAAAAGTAGATTTGCCTGTTTCATTTCTATTGGTGTCTCAATAAATATATTTTATTATGTATTTATTAATACAGCAATGGTTAGTGGTTTGATACCAGTTGTTGGAGTGCCTCTGCCATTAGTATCGTATGGTGGTACTTCAATGTTATGTGTTATGTTTGGATTAGGCCTAGTCTCAAATGCTTATATTAATAGGAATAAAGNTTTATCAAGGTACCAAGATGGAATATTTGGTTGGTAAATTATTATGAATCCTTCCAGCCAACATTTTTAATAAATTCTTTATATGTCCCATTATAGTTAAATACTTTACCATTATCATAAATAATTAATTTATTAGCTATTTTCTTTAAAAAATGCTCATCATGTGANACCATCATGACGGAGCCTTGAAAATTATTTACAGCATTCATTAGAGCTTCTGTAGATTCCATGTCTAAATGGTTAGTGGGTTCGTCTAAAAAAAGAAGATTAACTGGTTTTAATAAAATTTTACCAAGCATGACTCTACTTCTTTCTCCTCCAGATAAGACTGCAATCTTTTTATCTGCTGAATCACCTGAAAACATCATNTGTGCACAAGTTCTTCTAACTATAGTTTCTGTAATATGTTGATCTACACTTTGAACTTCTTGATATACAGAATTAGATTTATTTAAGCGATCAATATTCATTTGCCCAAAATAGCCAATCTTAGTTTTCTCATGTTTTGTTATAGCGCCAGATAAAGATTTTAATTCATCATGCAATAACTTTAATAAAGTTGATTTCCCTTTACCATTTTTTCCTATAACACAAATTTTATCACCTTTATTCACTTTAATAGATAGGTTTTTAAGTAGTAATTTATCTTGTTCATAACCAAATGATAAATCTTCTGCATTTAGTAAACTTTCTTTACTTCTATATTCTGAGTAATTAAATTTAAAATCCAAGTTATAAACATCACTAAGTTTCTCGTATACTTCTTGTTTATCTAACATTTTAGCTTTTGATTGAGCCCTAGTAGCTTGAGAAGCTTTAGCTTTAAATCTATCTATCCATTCNTGTGTTTTTTGTCTTTGTTTTTCTTGATTAACTCTTGTTTTTTCATATATAATTTCTTCTTGGCTTATTTGCTCTTTAATTTTAGCAGTATTACCAGATATTTTGCGAAAATTTCCCCTATGAATATTTAGAGTATGACTAATTATACTATCCATAAAAGCTCTATCATGAGTAATTAATATAATTTCATCTTGCCAATCAATAAGAAATTTCTTTAACCATCTAATAGAATGGATATCTAAATAGTTAGTAGGTTCATCTAATAGCAATAAATTCGGTTCTAATAACAATAATTTTGCAAGGTTTATTTTAACTTGAAATCCACCTGAAAATAATTTTGGATTTTGTAACATCTCTTCATCTGTAAAACCCAAACCATTNAAGATTTTTTCACCTTTCCATATTTCATATTCTCTATCTTCTGTTAGAACACTACAAACTTCATCAATAATTGTATCATAGGTAAATTTTATATGTTGCTCTAAAAATCCTATTTTATAATTTTTAGATAATTCTATTAATCCTGAATCGGGCTCTATTTGATTTAGTAGCATTTTCAAAAATGTTGATTTACCACTACCATTTCTGCCAATTAGNCCTANTTTTTCTTTAGGATTAATATGAAAATTAACATCTGAAAATATTTCTTTTCCATCAAAAGATATAGATAAATCTTGAATTCTAATCATTGCTTACCATTATTATTTTAAATTATTTTTTGTAGATTATTTATATAGATTATTTATATTGTAATTGCTATATTGTCTTCTTTTAAATTAATTTTTATTAGATTGTAAATAAGGGCCCTTAGCTCAGTTGGTAGAGCAGCTGACTCTTAATCAGCTTGTCGCAGGTTCGAATCCTGCAGGGCTCACCAACTAATTCATTTTAAAAATAACTTATATAATCTTTGGGCGCTGGCCTAACTCGTTCTTTGGGGTCTCTATCTTTTTCACCTATATATATAAAACCAGCAACTTTATCTTTAACGGGATCTCCTCCTAATGCTAATATTACATTTTTTTTATACGCATACCATTCAGTAATCCATTGCGATGCATATCCAAGAGATTGTGCAGCGTATAATATAGTTGTGCACATTGCCCCAGCTGATAATATTTGTTCCCACTCACATATTTTAGGATGTTCTATTGGAGAGGATAAGACGGCAATTATTGTATGTGCTCTTTGAAATCTTGTTGATTCCATTTTTATCATTTCAGCAGTAGCATTATTATTATTAGATTTATATTCCTTAAGTATTACCTCTTCATCAAATATTTTTCTTCTATCTCCATCAATTACTATAATTTTCCATGGCTTTAAGCCTCCATGATCAGGAATTCTTAATCCAGCCTTTAATATATGTTTTAAGTCCTCTGGCATTACATGGCCAGGATTCATCATTTTTGCTGTAATAGATCTCCTGTTAGATAAAAAATTTAATATGTCAGGCATTAATATTCCATTCTTAAATATTTAATAATTTATTATTTAAAACTGTATAAAAATACAACTTAAAAAGATACTGAAATTAATGCAATATGTTACTATTATTAATTTATAATTTTTTTAATGATTGGATATANATTATGTATCAAAATATTACTAAAAGTGTNAAAATGTTTGTAGATGAAGCAAATACTATAGTTGATACTATTTCTATAGAAGAGGCTAAAAAAATAATAAATAATGATAATTATTTATTTATTGATATTAGAGATTTTAGAGAGTTAAAAAGAGAAGGTAAGATTCCAGGTGCTTTTTCTTGTCCTAGAGGTATGCTTGAGTTTTGGATTGATCCAAATAGTCCTTATCATAAGGAAATTTTTAATCAAAATAAAACGTATATATTTTATTGTGCAAGCGCTTGGAGGTCAGCCTTAGCTGGAAGAGTTTCTATTGAGATGGGCTTAAAGCCAGTTCTTCATCTTGAAGGAGGTTTTAATTCTTGGAAAGAAAATAATGGAGTAATAGAGGACGTTAACTAATTTTTTAATTATTAAATTTATATTTAGTTTTATTTGCAATAGCAACCAGAGTTAACATTACTGGAACTTCTACTAGTACGCCAACTACTGTTGCAAGTGCAGCTCCTGAGTTTAATCCAAATATACTAATAGCAACGGCAACTGCTAATTCAAAAAAATTAGATGTACCAATTAATGATGCTGGAGCTGCAATATTATGAGGAACCTTCCATAAATAAGACCATCCATATGCTAGAATAAAAATCCCATAACTTTGTATTATAAGAGGTATTGCTATTAATAATATGATAATAGGTTTGTTAAGGATCATTTCTGCTTGAAAACCAAATAATAAAATTACAGTAAATAATAGTCCTAACATTGAGTAAGGTTCTATTTTTATACTAAATTTTTGTAATGAATTTTCATTTATTCCAATTAATAATTTTCTAGTAATTATACCCATTACCAAGGGTATTAATACATAAAGTATTACAGATAATATTAATGTTTTCCACGGTACTATTATATCAGTTATACCTAATAGAAGTGCTGCCAATGGAGCAAAGCCAAATACCATAATTAAATCATTAACTGATACCTGAACTAAAGTATAATTAGGATCTCCTTTAGTTAACTTGCTCCAAACAAATACCATTGCAGTACATGGTGCAATACCTAATAATATTAGGCCTGCTATATATTCTTTAGCTTCAGTAATTGGTATCAAACCAGCATATAAATATTTAAAGAATAAAATACCTAAGGCAGCCATTGTAAATGGTTTTATAAGCCAGTTAATTATTAATGTTATACATAAACCTTTAGGTTTATCTCCTAAATGTTTTAAACTAGAAAAATCAATTTGAACCATCATTGGATATATCATTACCCAAATTAATAGGGCAACAATAACGTTTACATTTTCATATTGAAGAACTGCAATAAATTGAAAAATAAATGGAAATATATTTCCCAATAATATTCCAGTTATTATACATAAGCTAACCCATATACTTAGGTACTTTCCAAAAAAACCTAGAGGTGATTTATTCATAGAGTCTCACAAAAAATTAATTCATAAACATTTATTAATTAATTGATCTTCAATATTTAGAGATTTTGCTGTATCTATTATAGCTTTCCAAGTAATTTTAGATAACGGTATTCCATTTTTTAATCTATTTTTTGATGCAGTAATTCATTTTCTCCTGGCATTAATATTTCTTCACCTTTAACAATAGGTTGGGCTGATTTAAAAAATTTTATATATCTCTTAATTTCTTTATCGTAGTCAGTTTGCTTAACATATTTTTCAGGTCTTATATAAATGGAAAGCATGCCATTTCTAAATGGTTTAGATGGATCATGTCTGCCCATACCACTTCCTGTCAGAGCTCCTGCAAGGAATTCACATAAAAAAGATAATCCAGAACCTTTATGAAGACCAAATGGTTTTAATGCTCCTGTTCCTCCTCTAGAACTTTTTGCATTTGGATCCTTAGTTCCATATATAACACTGGTATCGTTAGTATCCTGTCCTTTAGAATTTATTAGGGCGTCTTTAGGTATTCCTTTACCACCTTGATGAGCTACATATGCTTTTCCTTCAGCAACTAAAGAAGTAGCAAAGTCTAAAATAAAAGGCTTTTTATTTTTTATAGGTACTCCTGCAGAAAAAGGGTTGGTTGAAAACCTTCTTTCAAAAGATCCAAATGGTGATACAAGTAAACCTGCAATACTATTTACAAAATGTATGGAAATAATATTTTTTTCAGCTGCCATCTCTGAAAAATCTCCAATACGACCTAGGTGGCCAGAATTTTTTACAGCTATTATTGAATTACCAAATTTTTTAGCTTTTTTAATACCTAGTTCACATGCATATGGACCTATCGTTTGACCAAAACCATCACCTCCGTCAATGATGCCAAAGTTATCACTTTCTAATACTATTTTTGGTTTTACATTTGCTAGCATTTGTCCATCCTTAATCATATCTACGTAACGGGGTGTTCTAATAACACCATGACTATCATGACCTACTAGGCTAGCTTTTACTAAATAATGAGAAATTCTATCAGCCTCTAGTTTCTTGCATCCCGCCTTATTAAATATAGATTGAATTAATACTTCTAAAGGCTTTGATTTAATTAGCATAAATATCTCCAGTTATTTAGTAATATAGTTTATCTTATATACTTTAAAAAATTATTAAACTTAAAATATATTATATAGATAGTATTTATATTAAAACTTATTTCATAACTATATAGAATTATACATACTAATTTTTATGTAAGTTTCTCTTAATATTTTTGTAATTGGTCCTATATTACCGCTACCAATTATATGGTTATTAATTTCAATTACTGGTAATATTAATGTTGCTGCTGAGGATATGAATGCTTCATTTGCAGATTGTACTTCAGCAATTGTAAATGCTCTTTCTTCTATAGTCAGCTTCAATTTTTTTGCTACCTCTAATATTGTTTGTCTTGTTATACCTGGTAATAATTTATTAGATAAATCCCTAGTTATAATAGTATTATTCTTATCAATTATATAAGCATTATTGGAAGTTCCTTCATTTACATAACCATTTTCATCTATAAACCAGGCATCATCTGCACCTATTTCATCAGCTTCTGTTTTGCTTAAAGAAGCATAAATAAGTTGTGTAGTTTTAATATCTCTTCTTTGCCACCTTAAATCTTCTTTAGTTATAATTTTTAATCCTTTTGTATCTAGATCAGTAAGATTTTTTTCTTGAGTAAAAGCAAAAATATTAGGAGAAAGCTCATTCTTTGTTATTAAAAAATCTCTTTCAGTAGAGCCTCTCGAAACTTGTAAGTATATTAAACCTTCATTGTATTTAAATGGATTTTTATTAAGCAAAGTTTTATGAATTTCAAGAAGGGTTTTTTCATTAAATTTATAGTTAATTTTAAGTTTATTTAATGAACTATTTAATCTTTCTACATGAGCGGGAAAGTCTATAAGCTTATTGTCTATTATAGCAGTAACCTCATACACAGCATCTGAAAATAATAAACCTCTATCAAAAATAGAAATTTTTGCATCTTTTTCTTCTACATAATTACCATTAATAAATACTATTCTGTTCATAATTAGTTTACCTTAATAGAAACTTTTGCGGGAATTTTTGAAATGCCATTTAAACTATAGGTATAAGTTTTATTTCCTTCTTTTAGAGGGAACAGTTTCCCAACTGATCCGAGACTTAATCTATCTCCTGCTTTTAAAGTTATTCCTTTACGATTGAATTCTTCCACTAACCAGAGCACAACATTCATTGGGTTTCCCATTAAAGTAGATCCAGGAGATTTTTGTATTATTGTACCCATTTCATCTTCAAATATAGTTTCCATAGTGGATAAAGATTCAATAAATTCTATATTAGACTGCATTAATATGCCTGGGCCCATAACCATTTTTGTTGCTACCATATTAATAGCTACAATAACTCCTCCTGTAATAGGTTCCCCTTTTGCTATTTGTAATGCGGGCATTTCTATATAAGGATGTATCGAAGATATATGTTTTGATGCTTCAATAGCATTAGTTGCATTCATAATTTTTGAATCTTTAACTATCATCATTAAGTCAGGCTCAATTAAAGCTCTATGACCAAAATTTCTATCTATTGTGGATCCGTCCTTTAAAAACATATCTTCAAAAAGCACGGCAGTTGCAGGTGTTAAGATTTTAAAACGCTCTTGAGTAGATTTTCCTGTGAATCCAACTTTATAACCTATCGTTTTTCCATTTAAGTTTTTTAAAGCATTTACATATTTCTTTTGGCTACAATAAGCATCTTCTAAAGTTATATCACCACTTATACCAGTGATTGGGGTTAATGGTGCACCACTAATTATTTCTTTAACTTTTTGATCAGTCAGGCATTCCGCAGAACTAATTTCAGTTATTAAGAATGTTACTAACATTATGGTAATAATTTTTATCAATTTATTCATATCTAAAATTTCCAAATCTATAATTTAACAGAATTGTTTATACATTAGTTGAGTGACTTTAATAGGTTGCTCCATCATCATCATATGTCCTGCATCTTCAATAACTACCATCTTAGATTTTTTAAAGATATTAGAAAGTTCTTTAGCTTTTTTTGCAGGGGTCATTTTATCTTCTTTTCCTGATATTATTAATACTTCTTGATTAATGTCTTTCGCTGAATCAGTAGCATCTAAATATTCATTACATGCAATTAAGTCTTGGGCTAAGACACCTTTACTAGAATTCATTATAAGCTGAATAGAAGATCCAATCATCCATGACCCTGGAGATGGATTATCACCAATATGCTGAGTTTTTCCTAAACTCCAATCAGTAATTAAATTTGCTGCTATAGATAAATTATTTTTAGCAGCATTAATTAAATCTGGATGCACTGGCATCAAGGATGCGGTACCCATTAAAATAATATTTTGCACTCTATTTTTATAATTTTTAGCTGTTTCTATGGCAATTAGCGATCCCATGGAATGTCCTGCAATTACAGCAGAATCAATACTTAGTAAATCTAATAGTTTAATTACCCAATTACTCATTTCAGATATTGATTTAAGTGAAGGGCCTTCTGATGAACCATGACCAGGCAAGTCCACCGCAAGTGCATTAATTCCTTTATTTGATAGGTACCTTGTTTGCATTTGCCAAACACTGCCATCCATGCCTGCACCATGTATCAATAATAGCGTAGGTTTTTTATTTTTATTTATATTGTATCCGCCGGTTCTAATATTAACTTTATAATTATCAACTAATATATTCATTTTTATTCTCTCTGAGATGCTTTGATTGCTTGTTTTAAATCATTAATTATATCTGATATATCTTCAATACCTACAGATATTCTAATGAGGTTATCTTTGATACCTGACTTTTCTAGTGCATCATCAGTCATTTGTTGATGAGTAGTAGATGCTGGATGAATTACTAATGTTTTAGCATCTCCAACATTTGCAAGATGTGAGGATAAAGTAGTATTTTCAATAAATTTTTTGCCTGCTGTTTTTCCACCTTTTATTCCAAAGCTAAGAATTGCCCCTGCGCCTTTAGGAAGTAATTTTTGTGCAATTTGATAATTTTTATTATTTTTTAAGGAAGGATAATTAACCCAATCAATCTCTTCACAAGTATTTAAGTACTCAGCAACTTGTTGTGCATTCTGTATATGTCTATCCATTCTAACAGGAAGTGTTTCCAGACCTTGAAGTATATGAAATGCATTCATAGGACTCAGACATGCTCCAAAATCCTTCATTCCTTCTGATCTCATTCTCATTATTAATGCATTAACACCAAACTCTTGCTCATATACGATATTGTTATAACCAGCATAAGGTTCAGTTAAGTTTGGAAATTTATCACTATTTTTCCAAATAAATTTACCACTATCGACAACAACACCACCTATAGCTATGCCATGTCCTGCAATAAATTTTGTAAGTGAATGCATTACTATATCAGCGCCTAATTTTAAGGGTTGCATTAAGTAAGGTGTTGTAAAAGTACTATCTACCATAAAAGGAAGATTAGCTTCTTTAGTCATTTTAGATATATTCTCTATATCGAGAACATTAATATTTGGATTACCTATTGTTTCTGCAAATATTAAACGAGTATTATCTTGTATAGCCTCTTTAAAATTATTGGGGTTTTCAGGGTCTACAAACGTAGTCGTTATACCAAATCTTGGAAGTGTATAGGAGAGAATATTATGAGTTCCTCCGTATATAGAGTTTGAAGCTACTATATGACTTCCTTGATCCATTAAAGTTGCGATAGTTAGAAAGAATGCAGCCATGCCACTTGCAGTTGCAATTGCTCCTACACCACCTTCTAAAGCAGCCATTCTTTCTTCTAATACTGCTACAGTAGGATTGGATATTCTTGAATAAATATGTCCTGGTTGCTCTAAATTGTATAATGATGCTGCATGATCAGTATCATTAAACACATAAGAGGATGTTTGATGTATAGGAACTGCCCTAGATCCAGTTTTTGGATCTGGTTCTTGACCCGCATGGAGGCTTAAGGTATTAAATTTATAGAATTTTGATGATGTCATAATTATTAAACCTATTTTATTTATAATTATTATTATTATCAGAAAATATTAATTTTTAAATGAATTATTTTTAATATTGGAGAAAATTATGGTTTCTAAAATTAATTCTATAGCAGTTTTAGGTGCAGGTACAATGGGAGCGGGAATTGCTGCTTTAGCAGCAGATAAAGATTATAAAGTTCTTTTATTAGATATAAATGAAGAGGCTGCTCAAAAAGGTAAGGATAGTATGATAGCTGAAAGAGCTCCTATGCTAAGTGATTTGAGTAAAATTAATAATGTGAATATAGGATCATTTGATAAAGACTTTGAATCAATTAAAGATTATGATTGGGTTTGTGAAGTAGTTGTTGAAAACTTAAATATTAAACGTGAAATCTTTGAAAAAATTGAGAAATATAGAAAAGATGGATCTATTGTTAGTTCTAATACATCAGGAATACCTTTACGGGATATAACAGAAAATATGCCAAATAGACTTCTTAATGATGTTTGCATTACACATTTTTTTAACCCTGTAAAAGTCATGAAATTATGCGAACTTATACCAGGTGAAAAAACATCAAAAGAAGTTATGAATAATTTAAGTGAATTTTTAACAGATGTTATGGGTAAGGGCGTTGTTTATGGAAAAGACACAGTAAATTTTATAGGAAATAGAATTGGATGTTACTTAATTTTAAAAGGTTTACACGAAGGAAGTAATGCTAGGGGTTTAGGATTAAGCCAAGAAGTAATTGACGGAATTATGTCAAGACCATTAGGTCTTCCCCCTACAGGACTTTACGGATTAGTTGATCTTATAGGCCTAGACGTTATGCACTCAGTAGGAAAGAACTTAGCAGTTAATTTGCCAGAAGGAGATATGGGTAAAAATTATGTTAATCTTCCAGTAGAAGAACAGAATATGTTTGATAAAGGCCAATTGGGGAGAAAAACTGGTGGAGGCTTCTATCGAATGCAAAAGCTAGATAATGGAGATAAGAAAAAAGAAGTATTTGATTTAGATACGTCTTTATGGAGAGATGCAGTAAAATCCTCTGCTGAAGGTGATTTAAGTATGATCTTAGAAGATAGTACAAGAGGTAATTATGCTTGGGAAGTAATGGGTTCAACATTATTATATGCTGCAAATTTAATTCCAGAAATAGCTGATGATATAGTTAATATTGACAGAGCTATGCGCTGGGGCTTTGCATGGTCTAAAGGACCATTTGAAATGATGGATGAACTAGGTCCTATGAATATTATAAATAAGTGTAAGGAAAATAATATTACCATTCCTGCAATGCTAGAGATTTTATTAAATTCAAATTCTGATAAATTTTATACAAGTAATAATGAATATTTAACTATAGAAGGTGAATATAATAATATTCCTAAATAACTATTTAGTATATAATATTATGCATGATAAAATATATAGACAACATAACTTCTTTAGTAGGAAATACGCCCTTAATAAAGTTAAGGCAAGTCTCTGAAGAAACCGGATGTAACATATTAGGTAAAGCTGAGTTTTTAAATCCAGGCCAGTCCGTAAAAGATAGGGCTGCTTTATGGATTATTAAAGATGCTGAAAAAAAAGGTTTACTTGAAGATGGTGGATTAATAGTTGAGGGAACTGCTGGAAATACAGGAATCGGTTTAACTATTATAGGGCAAGCTTTAGGTTATAGAACACTAATTGTTATGCCTGAAACACAAAGCAAAGAAAAAATAGAAGTGTTGAGAGATTTAGGTGCAGAATTAAAATTAGTACCTGCTGTACCATATTCAAATCCAAATAATTATATTAGATTGTCAGAAAAAGTAGCAAAAGAAAATAAGGCATTCTGGGCTAATCAATTTGATAATACAGCTAATAAATTAGCACATATTGAAAGTACGTCTCAAGAATTATGGAAACAAACAGACCAAACCATTAATGCTTTTGTTGCTGCAGTAGGTACAGGTGGTACTCTTGCAGGAACTGCGGAGGGTTTAAAATTTAAAAATAAAAATATTAAAATAATTTGTGCTGACCCTTTTGGATCCGGTATGTACTCATGGATAAAAGAAGGAACAGCTAACCCTTTAGGATCTTCTATTACTGAGGGAATAGGACAAAGCAGAATAACTAATAATTTAAAAGATGCTAAGATAGACGATGTTTATCAAATAGAGGACAGTGAAGCATTAAATATAATCTTTAATTTAGTTAAAAATGAAGGTTTATCAGTAGGTCCTTCATCGGGAATAAATATAGCAGGAGCAGTTCAGCTTGCAAAAAAATTAGGGCCAGGTCATACTATTGCGACAATTTTATGTGATAATGGAACAAGATATTCAAGTAAAATTTTTAATAAAGATTTTTTAGAATCAAAAAACTTACCAATACCAAACTGGTTAAAATAAAAAAGGATAAAAAATGGATTTAGGAATACAAGGAAAATCTGCAATTATATGCGCTTCAAGTAGGGGGCTAGGAAAGGCGTGCGCTTACTCATTAGCAATTAATGGAGTTGATATTATTTTGAATGGAAGAAATGAAGAAGTTCTAGAAATAACAAAAGCTGAAATTCTTGAAGTAGCACCTGGTATAAAAATTAATGCTGTTGCATGTGATGTTTCCACATCTGAGGGAAGGACTAAATTATTAGAAGCATGTCCAGAACCAGATATATTAGTAAACAATAATGGAGGACCACCATTTAAAGATTTTAGAGAAATTGATAGAGATTCTATGCTTGAAGGTTTAGAAATGAATATGATAACTCCTATAGAATTAGTTAAAAGTGTTATAGATGGGATGGCTTCTAGACAATTTGGTAGAATTGTTAATATTACTTCCGTTTCTGTGAAAAGACCTGTTGTGGGACTGGACTTATCTAGTGGAGCTAGAGCTGGTTTAACAGCTTTTTTATCCGGTGTCGCAAGATCTGTAGCAGATAAAAATGTTACAATTAATAACATACTTCCGGGTTTTTTCGATACAGATAGATTAAGGCAAGGTGTAAACTCTATGGCTCAAATGGGAAATGAAAGTGAAAATGTAGTAGCCGATAGAATGGCTTCAAGTGTACCAGCAAAACGCTTTGGTTCTCCTAATGAGTTCGGAGAAACATGTGCATTTTTGTGTAGTAATCAAGCTGGATATATAACAGCTCAAAATATTCTATTAGATGGTGGTTTATTTGATAGTTCTTTTTAAAAAAGCTGGTTACAATTGACAAATTTTCTCAAGAAAAAATAATAATAATTTAGGAATTATAATAAAAGGAACAGATTTATCAGAAACTTTAATTAATAAAAGTTTTACTGAATAAATAATCTATTTTTTTAATCATATTATTATTTTTAAAAGTCAAAAATTAAATTAGGGTTTATCAGATAATTTTATACTTTTATTTTCATTAAGCGTAAGATTTTTTTCAAACTCAGTCAATCTTCTCCATATAGACCTCAGTTCAGTAATTGTTGTCCAATTATGTAGGAACAGAGCAAATCCTCCATGAACTCTTTGGAATGCATTACTGACTTGTGTGACTGTACCAAGCATAATTAATCCTGTAAATAAGCCTGGCCCAACTATGAGGTAAGGTACTATAACCATAAATTGATCGTAAGTATTCATCCAAGCATTGAAGTAACTGTAATGCTTAAATAAACGATGATAGTTGAATCTTATACCTATAAACAATTCCCATAGTTTCTCTGGTTGAGCATAGGATTTATCATCCTCTGCTAGAACAAGATCTTTTCTAAAAGCGGCTTCTACTTTTTGATTATTATATTCAAGTCCAGGAAGGTACCATCCTACAAACCAAGAAATAAATAATCCTCCAATTGAAACAATAAGAGCTACCCATACTAATGAACCATCAATATCCCTTAAATAAGGAATGTCTACTTTGTCACTTAAGCCATATAAAATAGGAATGAAAGCAATTAAAGTCATTAAAGAACGCACAATCTGTAAGCCTAAAGATTCAACAATTTTTGCAAATCTGTAACAATCTTCTTGAATTCTCTGACTTGCCCCCTCGATTTCAGTCTCTACATACTGCCATCTTGGAATATAATTAAAAGTTATAGCTTGTCTCCAGCGGAGTGCATATATACTAGTAAACCAGCTTGTAAAAACTGCTATTACGATGTAAGGAAAAGCAAGCACTACAAAAGAAGCGTCCCCTGTAAAATTGTTATTAATGTATGAAAGAGATATTAAATGACCATAAAACAGATCTATACCTTCTGTAGGATTATCTGAATAGCTTCCAGAGGCTTGCAGTAAATTATAAAATCTTCCATACCAACTGTTAAATGCAACAGTAAATTGTACTTGAACCCATAAAGAAATAATAAGTAAAGACAGGCCTCCATAGGCCCAAAGTGTCCATTCTTTTGCAGCAAAAAAAGCTTTTAACAAATTATTACCTCCAATTGTTTTACGACACAAAAATTACTTAAGATCATTAATAGTTAAATATAATTTTTTCTTTTATATAATTTCATCATAACTAATATAAATAATAAAACCATTAATATGCTAAAACCAAAATATTTACTAATTAAATTAGGCATTAATATTAATATTCCAGTAATAAAGAATAATATTCTAAATATATTATTAATATTGCCTAAGAAATATACATAACCTTCAAAGGCGGAAGAGATAATCATTATAGCAAATACTGCCATACTAAATGAAATTATAATTTTTATGGTATCACCTTGCATTAACATAGCCGGATCAAAAATAAATAAAATAGGAAGAAAAAATAAGATTGAGCCCAAACGCATAGATAAAAACCCAGTTTTTAATGCAGAGGTGTTAGAAATACTTGATGCTGTTATTGCTGCTATTGCAACAGGAGGAGTAATAAAAGATAAAACTCCCCAATAAAGAACATATAAATGAGCTGCTAAAGGATTTATTCCTCCTTCAATAATGGCTGGAGCTAGTACAATAGCTAAAAATATATAACAGGCACTTACAGTCATTCCTATGCCAAGTACTAAGGATGCAAGTGCACCAAATATTAATATCATTGCTAAATCTCCGCCTGCTAAAAATACTAATTCCCTAGATAAAGAAGTTCCTATGCCAGTTAATGACATTGCTCCAATAATCACTCCTACTCCAGATAAAAGAGAAACTATTCTAGCTATTATTTCTCCTATTTTAACAAATATATTTAACCAATCTTTCAACTTTATAAGGTTAAAATTTCTTAGCAATAATATTATAATTAATAATAATGATGATATAAAAGGTGCTTCACTCTCTAGTTTTGCAGATATAATCAACCAAATAAGAGAAATAAAAGAGAGAATATAAGGAAAACCATTTATGATAGTAGGAAAAAATTTTGGTATTTTATTTAATTCCATACCCTTTAGATTATTTTTTGCTGCATATAAGTCCGTTTGAATTATTAGAGCTATATAAAATATTAATCCGGGTATTAAAGCGGCAAGAAGTATTTCTGAATAGGGAAGGTTTAAAAAAGATGCCATTATAAAAGCAACTGTTCCCATTACTGGAGGCATTAATACTCCTCCTGTAGATGCGCAGGCTTCTATAGCAGCAGCATACCTTGCTGAGTAACCAGCTTTTTTCATTGCAGGAATTGTCAAAGATCCACTAGTTATAACATTACTTGTAGGACTTCCTGACAGCATTCCAAAAAAACCTGATGCTAGAATCGCAACTTTAGCTGGGCCTCCTCTATATTTACCCATTATGGATTCAGCTATATCAATAAAAAATTTACCACCTCCCGTTTCAGCTAATATTATTCCATAAATTAAAAAACCAATTAGTAAGCTTCCAGCAACTTTCATTGGGATACCTATCAAACTTTCTAGACCCATACTATGAGCTCTCGCAGCCTCTGATATAGTATATACATTGCCCCATAATGCTCCAGGCATCATGTCTGCAAATATTGGATAAGTAGTAAAAAAGATTGCTATGTAAAAAATAAATTTTCCACCTGTTCTTCTAAGAGATTCTAAAGATAATATAATTAATAGAAAGCTTAAAAATGTAGGTAATAGAGGTGCATCAATATCCCAGCCGTTACTTAATATGTTTTCTGAATTAATGGAAAAGTATAATCCTAGAAATAATATTGCAAATGCTGCTATTATATCAGTAACTAGTATCTTATTTTTATATTTGTTACTCATAGGAAACATGAGAAATGAAATAGGCTGAAAGAATGCTATTAATAAGTATAAGAAGCTATTAGATACAGGGTTGAAATTTAAGAAACCAATATTAAAAATTTGGTTAATAGAAACTAGACAGCCACAAATTGTTAATAATATAATAAAGAGTTTTGGATAAACAGTAACTCTTTCATTAAAATTTTCGTTAATTTTTAGCAAGAACTAAGTTTCTTTCTTTTTCCCATTCTATTTTAAAGGATTTTTCATCAAGATCCTCATTGTTTTTAATAAAATTTGCCCAAGTATTTCTAAGCAAACTTAATCTCTTTAACCTAGCATTATTCCATAACTCATTTTCTTCCGACCAAAGCTGCTTCTCTTTTAAATATTTTATAGCTCCTTTATGAATAGGAGCTTCAGCAGGTGTGCCAGATGCTATATCCAATTGCCATTTGTACATAATAGAGTTTATGTCCTTATATAAATCAAAAGATTCATCAAGAGCTTTTATAAAATTATATACTTCATCCTCAGTTGCAGATGCGTAAACCGTTACATTTGGATAATGGTAACCTCCAATTTCAACAGGTTTTTCAGAACTTAATCCTGCTCCTATCGTTTCTAATTGAGGATTCATGAAAGGAATTATTTTATTCAATCTTTTCCATCCTTCTGTATTATTTTTAGGCATGCTTAACCATCTAATACCTTTTTTAGATGCGGCTAATTCATATACAGCGGAACCGGTAGGAACTGCTCCAGCAGCATCTAATCTTCCATTCTGTACAGCTTTTATAGTAGGAGTAAAGCCAGGATAAACTTTGGGCTCAACATCATCCCAAGTAAGATTAGCTAAAGTCATAATTCCTTCAACTTTAACATTTATAGAAGGGTTAGCCGTTACATAAGCCACTTTTTTACCTTTTAAGTCAGCTATTGTTTTTATATCTGAATTTCCAGCAACTATAATACCAAATGTATTAGGTCTTCCCAATATTATTCTTATATCTTGTGGTCCCCATTTTTTAGATGCAAAATCATAAATACCTTCGCTGGCAAAGTAAGCTTCACTCCCTAAAAAACCAACACTTACTCTTTTTCTTTTCAAAGAAAGAAGACGACCTATAGATGTTCCAGAAGGTT
Source organism: Candidatus Pelagibacterales bacterium (assembly GCA_002684605.1). Next base: position 21,811 of record NYVM01000065.1, read on the forward strand.
GAAGCCTTACTCTAATATTATATTTCTTCATCATCCCTTCTGCAACAGCCGATGCTTCTGAGTAACCTGAAGCGCCTATTTCATAACTTGACCAGACCATAGTTTTAGGTAAATTATCGTTAGATAATGTAGTATTTATATGGAAATATAATATAAATATAGTTAAGTAGCTTATAACTTTTATCATGTTAAATTTCTTGCAACCTTTAAGGCATTTGCATACCATTCTAACTCTTCAGAGAATTTAATAAATTCTTTATTTCGCTCTTCTTTATCTGCAGAAACCCTTTCTCCATCTTCATTAAAATTTTTATTAACAAATGGAGCATGTAACATAGCAGGAATTGGCGGCATACCAAGTTGTGTAAGAAAAGCCCTTAAAGGTGTAGAAACTCTAACTCCTCCAAATGGTGAAACTGAATAAGTTGTAATAGCAGAAGGTTTTCTTTGGTATTCAGAATGAAAATGATTTAATACGTTTACAAGGGCAGGAGGCATAAAATGATTATATTCTGCACTTACTATAACAAATGCATCTGAAGTATTTAATTCTTGATGCATTTCTTCTAATGAGCTAGGTGCAGAACCTTTACCATAATCCATATACCTTTTTGTTAATGTTTCTATATTAATATCCATAGGGTCAATAAGTATTGCCTTATTTCCTCTACTAATAAGTTCTCTCATTACATATTTTGCAAATTTTATTCCTTGTCTACCATCTCTGGTAGATCCATAAATCACACTAATTTTCAACGACATATTACTATCCTATTTAAATATTTAAGGCATTAATTGGCCACCATTAACTTCTATCACTTGGCCAGTTATATATGAACTTAATTCTTCAGATGATAAAAATAAATAAGTACCGGCTAACTCTTCTGATGTTCCCATTCTCCCCATAGGAACAGAATTAATCATTCCTTGTAATATATTGGGAGGAGAGAATTGTTCATGAAATGGTGTGTCTATAATACCTGGTGCTACTGCATTTACGCGAATATTGTCTCCAAGTAATTCTCTGGCCATTCCTCTGGTAAAAGTACTAACCCATGCTTTTGATGAAGAATAAAAGACAGCCCCCATACTTCCTCCAATTCTTGCAGCTATGGAAGATGTATTGATAATGCACCCACCTTTTTTTTGTTTACGAAAACAATTAGTTGCTAATTTTGTACCTAGCATAACGGACTTACAATTTAAATTAAAAACATCATTAAACAAATTTTCATTTATTTCTTCAATCTTTGCTCTTTCAATCATGCCACCAGCATTATTAATTATTATATTTAATTCTCCATATTCTGATACAGTTGAATCAATTAATTTTTGCATATCATCTTCTTTACTTGCATCACCTTGTAGAGCAAATGCATTTCCACCTATTTCTTTTATAGTTTTTACAACATTGTCTGCTTTAGATTCGGAGTTATTATAATTAACTAATACTTTTGCTCCTTCTTTTGCAAATGCGATAGCCGTTGCAGCACCTATACCAGAACTAGCTCCTGTAATTAAAACAACTTTATTTTTTAAATCTTTCATTTATAAAACTCCATTCTTAAAACTATTTTCCAGAAAAATTAGGTGCTCTTTTTTCAATAAAATGTGATACTCCTTCTTTAAAGTCTTCGCTAGAGAAGCTATCAACCATATCATTATCTGCTATAGAAACAGCTTCATCTAAGCCTTGTAATAAACTTTGCCAGAGTTGCTTTTTCATAATTTTTATAGATCTCGGAGAGACTTCATTAGCAAGAGATTCAGCATATTTATAAACTTCTTTTAAAAATACTTCATCTGAAAATGTTTTATTCACAAAACCAATTTTTTCAGCTTCATCAGCGCTTATTTTTCTGGCGGTAAGAGTCATATCCATTGCATGTCCTATACCTACTAGCCTTGGCAATAGCCAACTCATACCATGTTCAGCAATTAGCCCCCTTTTACTAAAGGCTGTAGAAAACACAGCTGATTTAGAAGCAAACCTCATGTCACACCACATAGAAAGTATCAATCCAAGGCCTGCTGCTGGGCCATTTATTGCGGCAATTATGGGTTTAGGAACACTAGGAAACCAAGTTTGCGCTCTTTGAAAGTCCAATGGCCATTCAGTATTAAATCCATCATATGGAGATGTTTTATTTTTTTCAGCCCGTTTATCTGCATCTATATTATTTAACTCATTCATATCAGCTCCTGCGCAAAAGCCTCTTCCTGTTCCTGTTAATACAATAACTCTTACGTCTGCGTTGTTAGAAGCATTATGCATTGATTTTTTTATTTCAACTGCCATTTCTTCTGTCCACGCATTTAATCTATCTGGTCTATTTAGGCTAATAGTTTGAACAGAATTATGAATATTTTCATTAATAGTTTTATATGACATAAATATTTCCTCTAAAATTTATTTTCATGTTTATAATAACTATTTTATAGAAATTGTTGCAAATATTTTAACTACTAAAATAGTAGCGGTAAATTTTATATGAATTTAGATAGATAATACTTAAATTTCAGTATTTAAGAGAAATCCTAATATAAAATAATAATTATTTTTCATGAAATGTTGTAAAGGTACTTATATCTTCTCTAATAGTTTTAAGCTTATTTACTTCTGCTTTTGTATCTACATAGCCCAAGCTAATTCCACAATGAATAATATGATTATCTTTAATATTTAACATCGGAGAGAGAGTTTTATGCATTTGTCCCCAGGCAGCCTGCGGACAAGTATCCAAACCAAACCCTCTAGCAGCAATACAGATATTTTGTAAGAACATTCCATAATCTAACCAGCTCATCCAACCTAAATCTTTTTCTATTGTAAAAAGCAATCCGACAGGAGCGTTAAAAAAATTAAAATTTTGCACATGAAATGCTTTTGTTTTTTCATAATCACCTTTTTTTATATCTAAAAGCGCATACAAATCCCATCCAACTTTTCTTCTTCTAGAGATATAAGGGTCTCTAAAGTTCTCCATATAATGAAGACGATCATTTTTCTTATCAACTTTAGGATCTAAAAAAGCTGAGCTTGCTTCTTTGCATATTCTATTTCTTGCTTTACCTGTAAGTACGTGAACGTTCCATGGCTGTATATTTGTTCCGCTTGGAGCTCTAGCGGCTACATTTAAAATTTCTTCTATTATTCCTTTGGAAACATCTTTTGATAGAAATTGTCTAACTGACCTTCTTGATGTAATAGCATTTCTAACATCTTTGTTCATTATATTAGGCATATTTTTCCCACTCTCTTATTTATAAGACCCTACAAAATTTTGAACCAATTTTTCTGCTTCATCAATTTGTTCTTGTGTCATCTGTTCTCTAAGTACTTTTAAATGTAAATTTTTAGCTGTTTCATCTTCAGATAATTTAAAAAATTTGTATGACTCAATAATATTCTCTTCTACACCTGCACCAAAAAAATACATCTTTGCAATAGATATTTGTGCGGAATTTAAACCTCTTTTAGCAGATATTAAGGTTAATTCTGCAGCTTTTTTTTGATCATTCATTTGTCCATACCGAAAAGCTACTTGCATATTTTGATGAGTGTCACGTGATAATACATCATTCGCTAAATATGTTCTTTTTACATCATGATCTCTCTCAATGATAACTCCTGCTTCTTTAGCTCTACGTTTCATATCTTCAGTCACTTCAGCTATAGATACACTATTTATAAGTATAAATATTAGGCTTAATATTAAAATTTTAGCTTTCATTATGTTCTTCCAATCTATATATTTTTTATTCCATAAAGAATAAAAAAGCTTAATCAAGTTATAATAATCTTCTATCTATTAATTTTATATACAATATTTATAGAAAATTCATTTTTCTTTTTTAATAAATCTATTTTTTTAAAAGGTGCACTTAGTTTTACAGAATCTATAGCAGCCTTTATTAATGCTTCAGATGCATTTGTATTAGGTCCACTTTTTACGTACTCAATACTTCCATCTAAGCGTAATTTAAATATTATATGAACTTTACCTTCTATTCTTCTTCTTTTTTCTTTTCTTGGATAATTATTAATTGCGAATGATTGTATGACATTTCTTATTTCATTTTTATAAGTATTAAGTTCAGATGTTTCGTCTGAGCTAATTGATCTTTTAGTTTGATTTTGATTAATATTTGTATTTTCTATTTTTTTAATAGGTTTTTTTGGCAATCCTTGAACCTGAGGGAGAATTGTTTTTCCAGTACTTTCAATTTCATTTTCTTCTGGTAAGTTGGGTATGATAATAGTTTTAATAGGTTTTTTATTTTTAATGATAGGTGATGGCTGAATAACTTTTGGTAATTCTGAAATAGATAAATCTGTGTTATTGTTTATTATAGGTTGAGGAATATCTATTTTATTATTTATAAGTGGTTTTAAATCTGTAGGTATAGTTATTAGGTTCGGATTGACAGTAGGTGCTATATTGTTTTCAATTTTTTCTAATAATAATTTTTTAGGAGGCTGTATTACAGGAGGTTTAATTATTTCTTGTGGTTTAATTATTTCAGGAGGAACAATTTCATTAATTACAGGTTTTATGTCCTCTATTACATCATTCATTAGTTCTAATATAATTTTTGGTTCTACTTCTTCCTCTTTCTCAATATAAATTAATTTAGAAGCTAATAATAAAAAAAAATGAAAGACTATAGCTATAATTATCGATAAAAAAATAATTTTATTATTAACAAATTGTTGTGACATAACCGTCATAATTATATTTTATTTTTGTTCAGGGTCACTATAGCAGCTCTTTTAATTCCAACATTTCTAATATGTTTTATAACGGTGGAAAGAATACCTGCTTTAGCATTACCGTCTGCTTTTATTAGGATCTCTTCTATGTTAGTAGTTTCTAGTATTTTAGCTAAAATAGTTTCTAAATCTTTTATTTTAATAGGCTGGTTATCTAATGCTATTTTACTATCATCAGATATTAAAATCACAAATTCAGGAGCCTCTGCACTAGAACTTGTATTTGATTTAGGAGGGCTTACTTCAAATAAATCCGTTTTAGCTAATGTTCCTGAAAGCATGAAAAAAATTAAAAGTAAAAACACTATGTTTATCAAAGGAACTAAGTTTGGTAGCTTATTTTTATTAGTTTTTTTATAAAAAATATTCATTTATTTTCTTTTGTAATTAAAGCAATATTTTCTATACCTAAATTCCTAATTATATCCACAATTTTAATTAAAACATTAACTTTTGTTTCATTTGGAGTAGAAATAACTACTTTATTAATGTTTTTGTTAGTTAACATCTCATCAACTGTTATTGATAATTTATTAAATTCTATTTCTTTATTATTTATATTGATAATTCCATTTTCAGAGATCTCTAAAATTATAGGTAATTTTGTTTCATTAATTTCTTTATTACTTTGATTAGGAGATACCATGTCAATAGTTTTAAAATCTGTAAACTCACTTGCAAGCATAAAAAAAATTAATAAAAGGAATACTATATCTATTAATGGAGCTACATTAATATCAATATTCTTTTTTTCTTTAGAAAACAAATTCATAATATTATTTTAATTTTTTGACTATTATATTAGCTTTAATTGCAGCATGGCGCATTTCTTCTCTAACTTTATCTACTTTACCATCTAACCAATAAAAAGCTGCTAAAGCAGGGATAGCTACAATTAACCCAAAAGCAGTTGTTAAAAGAGCTTCCCATATTCCTCCTGCTAATATTGCAGGATCAACCTTACTTCCAGCATTTTCTAATTTTGAAACTGCTGTTATCATTCCTATAACGGTTCCTAAAAGTCCTAATAAAGGCGCTACATTAGAGATGACTTCTAACGGCTTTAATAGAAATTCTAAATTTCTTAATTGTTTTTCACCTATTATACTAACTTCATTCTCTCTATCCTCATTACTGAGATTTTTATTATCTAAAATAGAAGTAATTATATTGGAAGATGGGTGAATAATTGAATTTAATAGCTCTTTAGATTGTGAAATTTTATTATCTTCTAAAAGTTTATATACTGGTAATATTTTATTACCATTATAAATATCAGACTTATAGAATTGAAATATTTTTATTATAATTATTGTAAGTGAAATTATTGAAAGACCTAATAATATAAGCATTACTGGTCCCCCTTTAAGAACTAATGATATTAAATCTAGATTTTGTTCATTCATATTATTTCCATAATTTTAAATTACCAGTTTACTCTGAATCCAATAAAAATTGCTCTTGGAGCACCGGGAGATAAAAATCGTGGATCAAGAGGTCCAATAGCCGTATCTCCGCTTCCAGTATCTCCTAATTCTGATATAGGTACGTTAACCTCATCAGAACTTGCTTCTCCTAATACTCCCATAGTTTCATATTTAGAGTTCAGAAGATTATCTATCCTTCCAAAAAATGAAAAAGTTTTATTTAATTGCCATGAGGCATCAGCATTAAATACAAGATAAGGATTAGTTTTTTTCAGTTGATTAGATTCGTCTCCTCTTAGAAATGCTCCAGAAGAATAAACTAAATTTAGTCCTGTATTGAATTTTGAAGAAAATTCCTGATTGATACCTGCTTTAAAAGTGTGGTTCGGCATGCCAGGTATTGTGTCTCCTTTTTCTATATCATTATTACTCATAGGGTGGTTTGCAGCGGGTAATGTATGAGCAGTTTGATAAGTAGCACTAAGAAAAGAATAATTAGAATAAATATTTAAATTACCTAAGGTGTTTTCATATATAGAATTTAGCGAAAACTCTATACCTTGCCTTTGTGTTTCTCCAAAGTTCTTAAAGTATCCAGCAGACACTCCTGTTCCTGTACTTACAAACAGTATATCGTCTATATTTACAAAATGGAAAAGTGCAGCTTCCCAATTATGATTGTCAATATTACCTTTTGCTCCAATCTCAAAACCTTTTGTGACAACTTGCTCTAAAGGTGGATCAGCTACAAAAGCATTAGGTAATCGACAGGGTGCGGTAGGAGAGGCACAAGATAATTCTACAGGTGCTGGAGTTCTATTTGCTTCTTTATAACTTGCACGTAAAGTAAGATTATTATCGTATTTATGTGTAACTCCAATTGAAGGATTTACTCTAAAATATCTATGACTTCCAGTAATGGTTTCTGCTCTTGTAAAAGAGGTTTTTAAATGATCATATAATTTTACATAGGCTAAATTTGCACGAGAAGAAATGGTAACATCAGTTTTATCGTCGTATGCAAATAAATCATTTACATATATTCCATAATAATCCGTTTTAGATGCAAGCTGAGCACTTCCAACATCTCCTCTTTCATTAGCATCTTCCATTCCATTAGCTGCTCCACTATGCTCTCTTATTGATTCAAGAGTAATGAAACCACCATCAGAATTTGCTAAGTTAGTAACTGTTCTATTATTGTGTAATTGTCCTAATTCCCCACGAGAATGAAAAGCTGTTCGTGTTTTATCAATAGATGCACCTACTATGATATTATGCATTTTATTTAAATACTCTTTATCAACATTATATTGTGCAGCACCTCCCCATGTAACGGTCATAGTAGAAGATTTATTTATAAGGCCATACTTTCTAATTGCGTCATTATTAGAAATAGCATTACCATGTTGATCAATTAAAACCTCATAATTATCACCATCTGCTTCTCCACAAATGGGCTCATCATCAGTTCCAAAGTCATCTTCTAACTGTTCAGCATGCGTTGCGTTATCTTCTGCACATTCTTCTGCATCTAACTCATCTGCATTTAGAGTGTCTCTTATTAACCTTCTGTAATATATAGATGTATTTATTATAGAGTCATCTTCTAAATAAAAATTAGCATTTGATGCAGCAAGATAAGCTCTGTTCCCAGTAAAATCTGGCCAAGTAAAAACTGATTCTCTTCTTACTTTTAATAATTCCGTTGGAGTAACACCATTTCCATTTAGATTTGTGTCAGCATGCATTAGTGTGAAATCTATATCATGGTTTTTACCCATTTTTCCATAATTTGCAAATACTCTCTTTACATCGCCAGAATTATTATCTCTCCAGCCACCATCATAAGAGCTTTCTATAGCTATATATAGGCCAGAATCTCCGTCTCCTGTACCTAATTCTATATTTCCATTAACCCAGTCAAAACCACCTGCTTCAACATGATTATTAATTAAATCTGAGTTTATATAATCTAATCCTTTTTTTGTTGTCAAAGCAATAGATCCTCCAAGAGCATTTAGACCAAATACAGGATTAGAACTCATCAAATCAATATTTTTTAAAGCTGCTTCTGGGATTAATTCCCACTGTAATGTGTCTCCAAAACCTTCATTAATTCTAGTTCCGTTAAGGTATACTGCCAACCCTTGAGATTCTCCAAGTAATGGAGCTGCAGTAAACCCTCTATAATCAACATTTTTTTGGAATGGACTATTTTGTACATCTTTAATTGTTACTCCTGAAAGTTTTTGTCCCATTATATCAACAAAAGTAGTGGAAAAGGAAGTTTCAAGGTCTTTATTTTTAATAGTTTGATTTGAATTTGGGACTCTATTTCTATCTATTTCAATACCGGGTAATGGAGATATACCAATGACCTCAATTTCTCCAAGTTCTTCCTGAGAAAAAGATCTATTAATTAATATTAATAATAGTAAAACTGGTAAAAGTAACTTAGTCATTTTTTTTTTTGCTCCGAGTAATTAGATTTATTTTAAATGCACCATATTATAGGAAATAGCAATAGTCAATATAGTTTTTATCTATAGTGTTATAACAGTTATGCTTTATAATTAATTGAAAAAATTATAAAATAATGTAAAAAGATTAATAGCTCAAGTAGAAAGTATAGTTAAGTTCATTCTAACGTCCTATAGGATGAAATATATAGGGGGGGTATCTTGAAATATAAAATTCTAATTTTAAGTTTTATTTTTATACTTCTCAAAAGTATAGCTATGGCTGATGAAAGTTCTCTTCAAAAACAAATAGATAAACAGCAAGAGATAATAGACGCTCAATCAAAAAGAATAGACGAGCTAGAAGTTTTTATAAAAGAATTTAAAAACAAGCTATCTGATAATAATAGGCTAGAAAGCCTCTCTTCAAAAGATGAATTAATTACAAAAGAAGTAAATACTAAAGCAATTAGTGACGATATGGTTTCTTCTAGTAAAGGAAAATTGTATAATCCTGAAACGGCTTTTTTTGGACCCTTACCACAACTTAAGTCAGCTGATGGAAAATATACATTAGGAATGATGGGGCTAATTCAATTAGATGGAGGAGTTTATAATCAGGAGGCAAACCTTAACACAAATAATGATCTATCAGACGGATTTATAGTTAGAAGAGCAGGGCTAACATTAGCAGGTGTTTCGGAGAAAGACTGGATATGGTTTTTGTCTTATGATTATGCAGATAGTGGTGATAATCCTCATGATGGTCTGAGAGCGGCCATGGGGATCTATAGAGGTTTTAAACCTTGGTGGTTTTTTGCAGGACTTTTTGGAAATTCTGTAGGTTTAGATACATCAAATTTTTCATCGCAAAGGCAATTTATGGAAGCGGCAATGCCTCAAGCTACATTTATATATGGAGCAGGGTCTCCTGCAATGGGCGTAGCAGCAACATATCGAGGAAAAGAATATTATATGCGTTTTGGAGTTTATGGAGAGCCTTACAAGAATGCTAGTACGGATGATGAAGGGATAGGGGTGCATGGAAGGTTTGCTTGGCAACCTTTCAAGTTAAGAACAGAGTCTATGCATATAGGTTTAACAGGATATTATAGAACAGCTAATAATAGTAATACTTTTACTAATGGTTTAAGGAATTCAACTTTAAGATTTAGAAGCAAAGGTGAAAGCGCTATAAGTGGAGACTTTATTTTAGATACTGGCGTAATTACAGACCTTGATACTTATTATTATGTAGGCTACGAGTTTGCTAAGGTAAATGGGCCTCTTTCAATACAAACAGAATGGGGTTTTTTAGGAGTTAATAGAAAAACTAAAAATGACGCATTATTTTCAGGTGGTTATATTCAAGGCGGATATATGTTAACAGATGATGCCCGTAATTATAATTCTTATTTTGCTCAATTTTGGCGTTTAAAGCCAAATTTATCTATTATGGAAGGTGGCCCTGGAGCTTGGGAGGTTGCTCTTAGGGCAAGTACGATGGACTTAAATGATTCAGGTATTAATGGTGGTGAAGCTTCATCTTATACATTAGGAGTTAATTGGTATATGACATCTTTTACAAAAACTATACTTAATTTTGTTCATACAGATTCTTCAGGTGCATTGAGTGAAGATTTTAATGTAATGGGTATAAGGTTACAAATAGAGTTTTAGTCAAATAAAATTTTTAGATAATTTTTAATATTTTTGGTAATACTTTTGGAATATCTTCTGCTACTAAGGCAGGACCTAGATGTTTTCCAGCTTCAGAATGTAACCATACTGCATATGCTGCAGCATAAAAGGTGTCCATTTTATTAGATAATAAGCCGCCTATAATTCCTGCTAATACATCGCCACTTCCAGCAGTTGCTAACCATTTAGCGCCAGCTGTGTTTACAAGAGCTTTATTATTAGGAGATGCAATAACAGTAGTAGCTCCTTTTAATACAACGATAGTATTTAAAATTTTGGCAGCTTTTAAGGCTTTATCTATTAAGCTACCAGAAAGGTTAGGTAATATTGATATGAGCTCGCCTTCATGCGGCGTTATAATAACGTCCTTTCCAGAGAGTATTTTTACAAGCATACCTAATTTATTTTTAAAACATGAAAGGGCGCCAGCATCTAAAATTATCCTTTTATTTGTTTTAAGAGCCGATTTAATTTTTAAAATTGACTTATTACTTATATCTAATCCAGGGCCAATTACTATGGAATCTATTCTGGGTTCATTAATGATTGTATTATATTCTTTAATATTTTTATATGTTTTTACTAATTGAGAAGTAAGTGAGATAAAATATATATTTTCTGCTTCTTTTTCAGAAGCTAAAGCAACTATTCCACTTCCTGCTCTTTGAGCTGATATTGCAGCTAATCTAGAAGCTCCAGTCATATTTTTGGGNCCGCCTATAATTAAGCTATAACCTCTGCTATATTTATGATCATTAATTTTTGGCCAATTAATATCTTTAACCCATTGATTTTTATTATTTATTTTTATAGAAGGTTTTATTTTATTAATAACATCTTTTGATATACCTATATCTATTACTTTAATTCTATTAAGTTTTTCTAAACCTGGTAAAAGAATATGCCCAGCTTTTAATGTGGAAAAAGTAATAGTCAAATCTGAGTAACAGGCAAATCCTAAAATTTTACCATTATTACAGTCTATACCACTAGGTATATCAATAGCAACGATTGGGGCAGGATGCTTATCTAGCGTATTTAAAATTGCACATTCTTTTTTATTAATTTTTCTTGATAAACCTATTCCATATATTGCATCAATAAATAATTTTGTTTTATCTAAGTTTATTTCATTAAAACTAAATGGTTTGAGCTTTAATTTATTCAATGCTTTTAGAGAGTCACCCTTAATTTTATTTTGATCTCCTATTATACTTACTTTAATATCCCAACCTTTATTATGAAGCTCTTGAGCAATTATAAAGCCATCTCCACCATTTCCTCCAACTCCACAAAGTATTAAAGTTTTACGCTTACAATATAATGAATCAATAGTTTTAGCGGCAAGCTTTCCAGCTTTTAGCATTAAATTAAAACTGTTTTTAAACGATTTTTCTATATTAACAGTACTTAGTTTGTTTGCTATAATATAAGTATCTAATTTATTAATTATTTTCATCTTGATTGTTTTATATTTGTTTTGGGTTAATAATAGGTAGAGTAAACTTTCTTGTTACTTGTTTTAGTGAAAAGTAAGACCTAATACTAGCTATACCTGATATTCTAGTTAAGTTTTCCTTTAAGAACTTTTCGTAAGTTTGTAAATCTTTTACTACTATTCTTAACAAATAATCCGCATCTCCTGTCATAAGATATGCTTCCATGACTTCNTTATATTGGATTATTTTTTGTTCAAATAATTCTAAACCTTCTTCAGATTGCCTTTCTAAAGATACCTGTACAAAAACATTTACTGACAAGTCTACTTTATTCTGGTTAACAATAGCGCAGTAGCCAGATATGACTCCATTATTTTCTAAAGTTTTAACTCTTCTTAAACAAGGAGACGCNGAAAGACCAACTTGTTTTGCGAGTTCAATATTTGTTAATTGTGCATTTTTTTGTAATGTGGTAAGTATTTTATATTCAATATAATCCATTTTTTCACAATTTTCTGTTAAGTTATAGCTTTTTTCTTATATTATATTGCTTTACTAATAACAATTTTAGCAATATTTGCAATTTAATAATTATTAAATATTAGTAGTATATGCAATTAATATGCATAACAAGAGGTCTTAAATGAAGAATAATAAATTATCTCAAATTTCTAATTCTAAAAAAATTTCTGATATTGATTTAAAAGTTTTAAAAGATGTTGAAAAAAAGGTCTCATGGCTATCTGCATGGATGATCCATAATGCAAATAACATAAGACCATCTCTAGATGGAATTAAAGTTGGAGGGCANCAGGCATCTTCCGCTTCTATAATTTCTATTATGGTTGCATTATATTTTAAAATATTAAATTCTGAAGATAGAGTTGCTGTTAAACCACATGCCGCCCCAGTGTTTCATTCTATTCAATATTTATTAGGTAATCAAAATTTAGAAAAATTAGAAAACTTTAGAGCATTTGGAGGTGCTCAATCTTATCCATCACGTACTAAAGATACAGATGATGTGGATTACTCTACTGGATCAGTGGGTTTAGGAGGTGCTATAACAATATTTGGCTCTTTAATTCAGGACTATGTANCACAGCATAATTTTGTTAGTAAAAATTTTAAATATGGAAAAATGGTNGCNTTATTAGGTGATGCAGAATTAGATGAAGGAAATATCTATGAGGCTTTATTAGAGGGAGCTAAGCAGAATGTTAGAAATTGTTGGTGGGTTATCGATTATAATAGGCAGTCGTTAGATGCAGTAGTAGCAGACAAACTTCACTTAAAAATAGATGAGCTTTTTGCTTCAATGGGATGGAGAGTAATTACTTTAAAATACGGAAAAAAGTTACAAAGTTTGTCAAAAATTAAGGGGGGAAATGAAATTTTAAATTGGATAGATAATTGTCCAAATGATTTGTATTCAGCGTTATCTTACATGGGCAGTAAAGGTTGGCGCGAACATCTAAATACAGATCTAAAAAATAATAAAGACTCAATTAATATCATTAAATCTCTTAGTGATGAAGAGTTAAATGAAACTATGTCTAATNTAGCTGGTAATGATGTCGAAGCCGTTTTGGAAGCCTTTATTGAGGCGGATAATGACGATATACCAACTTGTTTTATTGCATATACTATTAAAGGCTTTGGATTACCTTTAGCCGGACACAAGGACAATCATGCTGGTTTAATGAATAATGAACAAATGGAAAGTTATAAAAATAATTTAAATATAAAAAATGGCCAAGAGTGGGATTATTATTCAGGCTTAGATTCTTCCGAAGTCATAATTAAAGATTTTCTATCAAAGAACTCTTTTTATAAAGGTAAGAAAAGGCTTTTTAGTGACCAGGCTATAAATGTGCCTAAAAAACTTAATTATAAAAAGTCACTAAATTCTAATACACAAGAAGTTTTTGGCAGGATTTTAAATGAAATTGGCAAAGATGATACAGATTTAAGTAAAAGAATAGTAACATTTTCTCCAGATGTNACAGTTTCTACAAGTTTAGGAGGTTGGGTAAATCAAAAAAAAATTTATAACAGAGAACATAAAGAGGATATTTTTTATAATGAAAAAGTTGTATCTGCACAAAAATGGCACGCTTCNCCTAATGGACAACATTTTGAACTAGGTATAGCTGAAAATAATTTATTTTTAGCTTTAGGTGCTGCTGGCCTATCAGATAAAATGTTTGGTGCTTCACTTATACCAATAGGTACTATTTATGATACATTTATATCTCGTGGACTTGATGCTTTAAATTATGCAGTATATCAAGATTCAAGGTTTTTATTAGTTGCTACACCTTCAGGAATATCTTTAGGCCCNGAAGGAGGAGCTCACCAGTCAATTATCACACCTTTAATTGGAATTGGTCAACCAAACCTTTTAATGTTTGAACCTACTTATGCAGATGAGTTAGAGGTGATTTTAAGGTATACTTTTTCTCATATGCAGCGTCCCGAAGGAAGCTCTGTTTATATAAGGCTATCTACTAGAAATATTCCTCAAATCACAAGAGATATCAATAAGAGTCTAGAAGGAGAGATATTATCTGGTGGTTACTGGCTTAAAAAACCTAAAAATAAAAGTAATATTACTATTGTTTTTTCAGGAGTTATGGCTCCAGAAGTACTTGAAGCAATAGAAATTCTGAAAGAAGATATGTTAGATGTATCTGTTTTATCTATTACGTCTGCAGATAGATTATATAAGAATTGGAAGGAAGCACAAAAGCAGCGATCTATGGGTAATAAAATTTTATCTCGTATAGAGGAGTTATTTTTAGATACTCTTTCAGAAAGTGTTATCGTTACGTTAATAGATGCACATTCTTCATCTTTGACGTGGATAGGTGGAGCAGTGGGCAAAAAGACAGTTTCTCTTGGTGTCGATGAATTTGGACAATCTGGTAATTTACAAGATTTATATAATCATTATGATATAGATGCAGATGCAATAGTTGATGCATGTGCTCAAGCATTTTCAAAATAATATATTAATTATAATATTATTTTCATAAAATTGTAGCTAGATTATATTAGATAATATATAAAACTATCTTTGTAACTATTATTTATTAAATGCGGATGTGGTGAAATTGGCAGACACGCTAGATTTAGGTTCTAGTGCCGTAAGGCGTGGGGGTTCAAGTCCCTCCATCCGCACCATTAGCTAAGGAATAACGATGAAGGTAACAGAATTAAAAAATGAAGGATTAAGTAAGTCATATAAGATAGTAATACCTTCAAAGACTATAGATAAAGCTNTTGAAGAAAGACTTATAGAAGTAGCGGCTACAGCAAAGATAGATGGTTTTAGACCTGGTAAAATTCCTATGGCTATTGNTAAGAGTAGATTNGGNACGCAAGTATCAGGCGAAATAGTAGAAAAACAAGTATCTGATAGTATGAGAAAATTATTTACGGATAAGAAAATTAAGCCAGCTATGCAACCTAAAGTAGATTTTGAAGGCAAGCCATTAGATGGAACTGATGTTAAATTTACTGTTAATATAGAAATAATGCCANATATTAAAGTTGAAGATTTCTCTAAGCTTAAGTTTGATCGTTTAGTTGCAGATGTCGAAGAAAATGACATAAATAAAGCTTTAGAAGATATAGCGAGTAATCAAAAGTCTTATGCACCGCTTAAAAAGAAACGTAAATCTAAAGTNGGTGACTCAGTATTAATTGACTTTAAAGGTTATTTAGATGGTAAAGTATTTGATGGAGGAACTGCAGAAAATCATAGATTAGAGTTAGGTTCTGGTCAAATGATACCTGGATTTGAAGATCAGCTAATAGGTTTAAATATTAATGATAAAAAAGATGTTAAGGTAAATTTTCCAGAAAATTATCAAAAAGCAGAACTTTCTGGAAAACCTGCTAAATTTGAAGTGATAATTAAAGATATACTAGAAGCAGATAAAGCTAAAATTAATGATGAATTAGCATCTCGAATGGGTTTACCTGATTTAAAAGCTCTTAAAGAAGCNATAAAAAGTCAGATAGGAATCAATTATAAAAATACTTCTAGAAATAGGATTAAAAGAGATTTGTTAGATAAATTGTCCAAGCAATATACTTTTGAAGTACCGAAATCAATGCTTGAAAATGAAAATAAAGTTATTTGGGATAGGTTTCAAGAAGATAAAAAGGCAGGAGTACTAGATGAAGCAGACAAAGGCAAATCTGATGCTGTATTAAAGAAGGAATATAATGAAATTGCTGAAAGAAGAGTTAGGTTAGGTCTGCTTTTAGCTGAAATAGGAGATCTAAATAAAATTACTGTGACTGATGATGAAATTAAGAATGCAGTTATGCAAGAAGCTAGAAAATATCCGGGTGAAGAAAATAAAGTTATTGAGTTTTATCAAAAAAATCCTGAAGCATCTAATGCGGTAAGAGCNCCTATTTTTGAAGAGAAAGTTGTGGATCANATAATTAGTAAGTGTGTAATTAAAGAGATTAAGGTCTCTGCAGATAAACTATTTAAAGATAATGTGATACCTGACCCNACTACTAAAACCTCAAGTAAATCGAAGGCTAAAAAAGTTACGACAAAAAAAAAGACGACAAAGACTTCCAAGGAAAAAACTAAAAAATAAAATATGTTAGGTTTAAGTAATATGATTATAGATAACAAAAAAGATGCAAACATGAGTTCGCTAATACCAATGGTTGTTGAACAATCTGGAAGAGGAGAAAGAGCATATGATATTTTCTCTAGATTATTAAAAGAGAGAATTATATTTATTACTGGAGGTGTCCATGATGAAATGGCTACTGTAATTATAGCTCAATTATTATTTTTAGAGGCTGAAAATCCAGATAAAGCTATATCCATGTATATTAATTCACCAGGAGGTATAGTTTCTTCTGGTCTGGCAATATATGATACAATGCAATATATTAAGCCACCCGTTTCCACAATGTGCGTTGGGCAAGCTGCTTCTATGGGTTCTCTCTTATTAGCTGCTGGAGAAAAAGGTCAAAGGTTTGCCTTACCAAACTCTAGAATTATGGTTCATCAGCCTTCAGGAGGATTTCAAGGACAAGCTACAGATATTCAGATACATGCAAAAGAAATTTTAGATTTAAAAAGTCGTTTAAACACTATTTATAGCAAGCATACAGGCCAAACAGTAAAAAAAATTACTGAAATCTTAGAGAGAGATAAGTTTTTAAATCCCAGTGAAGCAAAAGAATTGGGGTTAGTAGATGAAATTGTTGAAAAAAGATAGTAAAGTATTATTATAATTATCTANAGNCTATATGGAATTTTAAATGTCGGATATTGAAAAAGAAGATAAAGAAAAATTATTTTGCTCTTTTTGTGGTAAAAGTCAGCACGAAGTAAAAAAATTAATTGCAGGTCCTACAGTTTTCATTTGCGATGAGTGTGTAGAGTTATGTACAGATATTATTAAAGAAGAAAGTAAAACATCATTAATAAAAACTTCTAACAATGTTCCTAACCCATCAGAAATATTTGATTTTTTAGATACCTATGTTATNGGACAATCTTCTGCAAAAAAAGTTTTATCTGTTGCAGTTTATAACCATTATAAAAGGTTAAATCATAAGCCTAGCAAAAGTGAAGTAGAGTTAGCTAAATCAAATATTTTACTAATTGGATCTACAGGAAGTGGTAAAACTCTTTTAGCCCAAACTCTAGCAAGGTTTTTAGACGTTCCTTTTACGATGGCGGATGCAACCAGTTTAACAGAAGCTGGGTATGTAGGAGAAGATGTAGAAAANATAATTTTAAAGCTACTTCAAGCATCAGACTATAATGTAGAAAAAGCTCAAAGAGGAATAGTATACATCGATGAAATAGANAAAATTAGTAGAAAATCAGACAATCCATCTATTACTAGAGATGTAAGTGGTGAAGGAGTTCAACAAGCACTTTTAAAAATTATGGAAGGTACAGTTGCAAGTGTTCCTCCTCAAGGAGGCAGAAAACATCCACAACAGGATTTTCTTCAAGTGGATACAACGAATATTTTGTTTATTTGTGCGGGAGCATTTGGTGGATTAGAAAAAATTATTGCTAAAAGAGGTTCGGCTAGTTCTATAGGTTTTAGTGCTGAATTACCAATACTTGAAAATAAAAGAAATGAAGAACTTCTCTTAGATTTAGAACCTCAAGATTTACTACAATATGGATTAATTCCTGAGTTTATAGGACGTCTTCCAATAATTGCGACACTTAAAGATCTAAATAAACTTGCTTTAATCAGTATTTTAACAAAGCCTAAGAATGCTCTAATTAAACAATATGAAAAAATGTTTGATATGGAAGGTGTTAAACTAACATTTTCTGAAGGTGCACTAGAGGCTATTGCAGATAGAGCCTTAATGAGAGAAACAGGAGCAAGAGGGCTTAGGTCAATATTAGAAAATATTTTGATAGATACAATGTTTGATTTACCAAAGTTAAANAATGTNGAAGAGNTTNTCATAAATAANGAAGTTATAANNGATAATCAAGAGCCANTGGTTATTTANTCTAAAACTNATCATAAAATTAAATCATCTGGNATATAACTATAACTTTAGACTTGAAATATCGTCTAAGATATACAACATATAGTATATGAGTTTTTTTTAATCTTTAGTATCTAGGAGTATAATTTATGGATAATCAGAATAATAATATATTACCACTTATACCTTTAAGGGATATAGTTGTATTTCCTAATATGGTAGCTCCTTTGTTTGTAGGAAGAGATAAATCTGTAAAAGCTTTAGAACATGCTATGAATACAGANAAAAATATTATTTTAGTTACTCAAAAAAATTCTTCAACAGATGAACCTCAGGCTGACGATATATATGAGATTGGCACTTTAGGAAAAATTTTACAATTATTAAGGTTACCAGATGGAACTGTAAAAGTTTTAATAGAAGGCGGCAAAAGAGTATCTATAACAGGTTTTAAAATAAATGAAGAATACATAGAAGCAAGCTATAATATATTGTCAGATAAAGAAGAAATAGACAAAATTGAAGAAAAAGCTTTAATAAGAACTTCATTAGAGCAGTTTGAATCATATATTAAATTAAATAAAAAAATCTCTTCTGATGTATTAGCAACATTAANTGATATAGAGAATATTTCTAAAATGTCAGATACTATTTCTTCTCACCTTAATATTACTTTATCAGAAAAACAGGACCTTTTAGAGAAGTTATTACCATCTGAAAGACTAGAAAAAGTATTAGAGTTTATCGAAAATGATTTATCTGTAATTAAGGTAGAAAAAAAGATNAGAACAAGAGTAAAACGTTCTATGGAAAAAACNCAAAAAGAGTATTATTTAAATGAACAAATGAAAGCAATTCAAAAAGAGTTAGCTGAAGAAGATGAAGAAAAAGATGAAATTACTGAATTTGAAGAAAAAATAAATAAAGTAAAATTATCTAAAGAAGCAAAAATAAAGGCCAAATCTGAATTAAAAAAACTTAAAGGAATGGGGCCAACATCNGCTGAATCATCTGTAGTAAGAAATTATATAGATTGGCTTATTTCTATTCCATGGAAGAAGTTTACTAAAGTAAAATATGATTTAAATGAAGCAGAAGATATCTTAAATGAAGATCACTTTGGTTTAGATAAAGTTAAAGAAAGAATTATTGAGTATTTAGCTGTTCAAACTAGAACTAAAAAATTAAAAGGACCGATTATATGCCTAGTAGGCGCTCCCGGTGTAGGTAAAACATCTTTAGGTAAATCTCTTGCTAGGGCTACAGGAAGGAACTTTGTAAGAATTTCTTTAGGCGGAGTTAGAGATGAATCTGAAATTCGTGGTCATAGAAGAACTTATATAGGCTCTATGCCTGGTAAAATTATTCAAAGTTTAAAGAAAGGTAAATCATCAAATCCTTTATTTTTATTAGATGAAATTGATAAGATAGGTGCGGATTGGAGAGGAGACCCAGCCTCAGCACTATTAGAAGTTTTAGACCCAGAGCAAAATAGTACGTTTAGTGATCATTATCTTGATGTGGATTATGATTTATCAGATGTTATGTTTGTTACAACTGCTAATTCATTAAATATGCCTAGACCTCTACTGGATAGAATGGAGATAATAAACTTGTCTGGCTATTTAGAAAATGAAAAAGTTGAGATAGCTAAAAGGCACTTAATAGATAAGCAACTAGATAGAAATGGTTTAAAAAAAGAAGAATGGACAATTAATGACGAAGCTTTATCTGATTTAATCAAGTATTATACAAGAGAGGCGGGAGTAAGAGGTTTAGAAAGAGAAATNGCTTCTTTGTGTAGAAAAGCTATTAAACAAATAGTTAAAGGAGAAAAAGATAAGGTTGAGATAACTCAGGATAATTTAGAAGAGTATGCAGGAATTAGAAAATACAAGCATGGTCTAGCGGATAAAGAAAATCTATTAGGTATTACTACTGGCCTAGCTTATACAGACTTTGGAGGAGATTTATTATCTATTGAAGCTGTTACTATGGCAGGAAAGGGTAGGCATCAAATAACAGGTCAGTTAGGTGATGTCATGAAAGAGTCTGTTCAGGCTGCAACTAGTTATGTTAGATCCAGAGCAATAGATTTTGGAATAGAACCTCCTATATTTGATAGAAAAGATATTCATGTTCATGTGCCCGAAGGAGCTACGCCTAAAGATGGTCCTTCAGCAGGTGCTGCAATAGCAATATCTATGATATCTGCATTAACTGGAATTCCAGTAAAATGTGATGTCGCTATGACGGGGGAAATTTCCCTTAGAGGAAGAATAATGCCAATAGGAGGATTAAAAGAAAAGCTACTTGCTGCCTCTAGAGGTGGTATTAAAAAGGTTTTAATACCTGTTGATAATGAAAAAGATTTAAAGGAAGTTCATACTGATATTAAAAGTAGTCTTGAGTTAGTATTAGTTACTCATCTTGATGATGTAATAGAGCATGCTTTGGAAAAGAAACCTTCACCTATAAAATGGGATGAGGCAGAATTTCTAAAAAATAGTAAAAATAATGTTAGTGAAAGTCATGAAAACATAGTAAAACATTAATATATACTTTGACTTTTAATGTTAAAAATTATTAAATAAGTATTGGTAATAAACAATAAAAATATGAAGGGGCGCTTTATGAATAAAAATGAATTAATTGGTGCAGTAGCATCATCCGCAGGAGTTTCTAAATCTCAGGCCTCAGATGCAGTTGAAGCTGTATTTGGTTCTATTAGTAGTGAATTATCTTCAGGTGGTGAAGTTCGTTTAGTAGGATTTGGTACTTTTATGGTAGCTAACAGAAAAGCTACGACAGGAAGAAACCCAAGAACAGGCGAAGCTATTCAAATAGCTGCTTCTAAACAACCAAAATTCCGTCCAGGAAAAAGTTTAAAAGAATCAGTTAATAAATAATTTTCGAATAAATATATTGTCGGCTTTAAGATAGAAGCCGGCAATTTTTAATTTTAAAATAGTAAAGGGTGATTAGCTCAGCTGGGAGAGCGCCTCGTTTACACCGAGGAGGTCGGCGGTTCGATCCCGTCATCACCCACCATTATTTTTTTTATTAAATACCTTGTATATATTAGAATGAATAGATATATACTACTTACCTTTGGGGATGTAGCTCAGTTGGTTAGAGCGCCGGCCTGTCACGCCGGAGGCCGCGGGTTCGAGTCCCGTCATTCCCGCCATTAAATTAAATATAGTGCTGGTTAATCATTAATATTATGTAAGTAAATAGGTTTTTTAAAAATTACCTTTTATGTAAGTTTTGGGATATGTTTTATTAATCCATTCATTTACTTTAGNGTGACTTTCAGTNGATAGGCAAATTTTAGAAATATTTTTATAACTTTTTAAAATATCTGATGGTATGCCATCTAAATTACCACTTATAAGCCATCCTATCATACGCCAAATAGCAATATCTGCGATTGAAAANTTATCGTTAACTAAATAATTATTTTGTGATTGAATACTATTATTTAAAATAGATAATTTGCGCTTTAGGCTTTCTATAAAAATATCATTTCTATCTTCTGCTTTTGTTTTTGATGCCATTTCAGTTATATCTGTTGCAATATCAATATATTGATCAATTAATGCTGCTTCTATGTTATTATTTTCAGGATATAAATTAGCTANTTTTCCACAGAATCGACTAATTCCTCCAGTTTGTGCTATAGAGATTTTGTCTACAATTAAACAAGGTAGTTGATGAAATGGAATTTTTATTCCATTATCTAAATNACCATTNCTTTTAACTCTTTGAAANTCATCACTTGTAATTCTTAAGTCTTCAAATTCTATCTTACCAATGTAAAGAGATAATCTTGCTATTTCTGCACGCCAAAAAGGGAAGTCAAAATATATAAGTGATATTTTCATTATAGCTCCAATTAAGTTAAATAATAATTATAATATTTCTATTAATATATATATTCGGAAGCTTTTTTTAAAGCTTCTATTATATTTCTTTCGTCAGCAATTCCCTTACCAGCAATATCAAAAGCAGTACCATGATCTACAGAAGTCCGAATAACAGGTAGACCTACAGTAACATTAACTCCATTTTCTATGCCCATTACTTTGACTGGACCGTGTCCTTGATCATGATACATAGCCACTACTAAGTCAAAATCTCCCCTTGCAGCAAGATAGAATAATGTATCTGCTGCCAATGGGCCTTTGATTTCCCATTTTAATTCCAATGCCTTCTCTATAGCAGGAATAATTTTTTCTTTTTCTTCTCCATAGCCAAATATTCCTTCTTCTCCAGCGTGTGGGTTTATAGCACACACTCCTATTTTAGGTTCTCTGCCAAGACTTTTGTATAATATTTTTCTTCCTCGTTCTATCGTCCTAAAAACTAAATTAGGTTCAATTTTACTAATTGCGTCTAAAAGCCCCATATGAGTAGTAACATGAATTACATTTAATTTCGGTGTAGCTAACATTAAAGACACTTCTTTTGTATTTGTTAATTTAGCAAGTAATTCAGTATGACCTGGATATTTATGTCCTGCCATATGTAAAGCTTTTTTACTTATAGGAGCCGTACAAATAGCATTAATTTTATTATTTAATGCTAAAGTAACCGCTGTTTCTATATATTTATATGCAGACTCACCACTAGTTTTTGAGTTTGAACCATAGGGCATATTTGTGGGTAATTCTCCTATATCCATGCAATTTATAACATTATTATTAACTATATCATCTGTAGATTTGCATTNATTTATCTTAATATCTTTATTTAGTATTTTTGACGCTTCTANAAGCCTTTTTGAATTTCCTATNACTAATAAGGAGCAATTTAAAAAAGATGTATCATGATTATAGCTTCCAATTATTATTTCTGGGCCAATTCCAGAAGGGTCACCCATAGTAATGCCTATAATTGGTAAAGTCATAAATTTTCCATTAAATAAAAAAANTAACTAAATTATACTCTAAAGTTAATATACTTCATATCCTCACATTTAGTTTACATTTAATAAACTATTATTTATAAGAATTATATAGGATCATTAAAATATNTAGATCAATAATTTAAATATTTTAATTAAGTTTAGGATAGATTTTTTTNNATATTTTAGGAGTTGAATATGAAATTATTTAAGTTTATTATTTTTTTAAGTTTTTGTTTTAATATATACTCTGCCCANGCAGGTATAACAGGTACACCAACTCCAAAATCTGCAAAAACTGTTGATGCGGATAGTCAAAAAAATAAAGATGCAACTAATAAAAAAGATAAAACTAAATCTGACGATAAGCACTAATTATTATTACTTTATAAACCCACATTTTTCTATTTTATAAAAAATTCATACTTGTTTATTTATTAGTTTTTTTATTTATTAATTTTAAGGATAATTAATATGACTATTAGCCATCTAGATATTATTAAAGCTAATTCAGTAATAAATAAATATATAATTAATACGGAAACATCTTATTCTCATTCTTTATCTGAGCTAACTGACTGTCATACAATTGTAAAGTATGAAAATAAGCAACATACAGGATCTTTTAAAATTAGAGGCGCATTAAATAAAATGTTATCTCTCAATAGTAAAGAAAAGGATAGTGGTGTCGTTGCAATGTCAGCTGGAAATCATTCCCAAGGTGTTGCATATAGCGCAAAATTAATGGGAATTAAATCTACTATAGTTATGCCTGATAATACACCTTTTGCTAAGATTAGAAAAACTACTGATTTAGGAGCTGAAGTTATTATCCATGGGAATACTTTAATAGAGGCTGAAGCATTTGTAGATAGTCTAGTAGAAACGCGTAGTTTAACAAAAATACATCCTTATAACGATGCGCAAATTATTTCTGGTCAAGGAACCTTAGTACTAGAAATGCTTGAAAAGCATAAAGATTTAGATTTTTTACTTGTTCCAGTTGGTGGAGGAGGACTAATTGCTGGAACCTCTATAATGGCAAAACACCTTAATAAAAATATTAAAGTTATAGGAGTGCAAACTGAGCTTTATCCATCTCTTCATAACATATTTAATAAAGGTAAAAATAAGTGCCAAGGAACTACACTTGCTGAAGGTATAGCAGTCCAGAATATTGGAAGTATCCCGTTATCAATAATTAAAAATAATGTTGATGATGTAATTTTAGTTACTGAAAAATATATTGAAGAAGGTGTATCCAGATTTTTATTAAACGATAAAACAGTTGCTGAGGGAGCTGGTGCGATTGGATTAGCTGCTTTGTTACAATATAAAGAGAAATTTAAAAGTAAGAAAGTAGGAATTTTATTATGTGGAGGTAATATAGATTCTAGAGTTCTATCTTCTGTTTTAATGAGAGATTTAGTTAGAAAAGGTCAAATAATTACTTTGTCTATAGCTATGGCAGATAAGCCAGGACAATTAGGTATTATATCTAAGCTATGTTCAAAGGAAAAAGTAAATATACTTGGAGTAGAGCATAGTAGGTTTACATTAGACTTATCAGTTAGTGCAGCAAGACTTGAAATTACTTTAGAAACTAGAAATAATGATCATGCTGAAAGTATTATAAAAAAAATAGAATTGTTAGGTTTTTCTGTCATTGTGAAAAATGTAAAATAAATAGATGGAGTAATATATGGCAACTCTTGCAGATAAATATCCAAGAATCTCTGATATGAAAGCGAAGGCTATTAAAAGGATGCCTCACTTCGCAGCAGAATATTTATTATCTGGAACAGGTTATGATAGAGCAATGGATCTTAACCAAGAAGTTCTTAAAAATATATTTCTAACTCCAAGATATTTAAAAGGAACAGTAGAGGCAAACTTACAAACAAAACTATTTAATAGAGTATATAGTGCGCCTTTTGGGATAGCTCCTATTGGAATGACCAGCTTGATTTGGCCTGGTGCAGAATTTGATCTTGCAAAATTAGCTACTAATAAAAACATTCCATATACATTATCTACTGTAGCATGCGCTTCCATAGAAAAAGTCGCTCCACATCTGGAGGGTAGGGGTTGGTTTCAATTGTATCCGCCAAAAGATAAAAATATAAGAGATGACTTATTAAAAAGAGCCTCTGATAATGGCTATGAAGTTTTAGTTATTACTTCTGATATTCCAGCTTCAAGTAGACGTGAAAGGTTAAGAATGGCTGGCGTTTCAGTGCCTCCAAAAATTAATTTTAGAACAATATTTCAGGCATCTATCTCTCCATCATGGTCCATAGGCGTTTTAAAGCATGGAATGCCTAAATTTGGAACAATGAATAAGTATCAAAATAGTCAAGGAAACAAAAAGATACAAAAGGGCTATGCAGGGAGTCAGATGGACAGGTATTTAGATTGGAAATATTTAGAAGAATTAAGAAATCTTTGGAAAGGACCAATTGTATTAAAAGGGCTGATGGATAGTAGGGATGCTTTAAAGGCTAAAGATTATGTTGATGCAATATATTTATCTAACCATGGTGGAAGACAATTAGATTTAGCACCTAGCCCAATGCAAGTACTTCCCGAAATAAGAAAAGAGTTAGGAAATAATTACCCTATAATAATTGATAGCGGCTTTTATTCTGGTCAGGATGTTATTAAAGGATTAATGTTAGGTGCTGACTTTGTAATGGTGGGCAGGCCATTTATGATTGGAATTGCGGCATTAGGAAGTAAAGGAGCAGAACATACACATTATATAATAAAAGATGAGATTGAAAATATAATGGAACAAGTTTGTGCTAAAAATATTAAAGAATTAAAAAACCAAAAAGTAAGTACAAGCAAAGACTTTTATTTAAAGTCTATAGATTGATAAGTATATTAATAAGGTCAAATTTTAAATGAAAAGAAGAAATTTTCTTAAAAAAAGTATTGGTATGGGAACAGTTGCAGCAGCCTCCACTTTATCTGCACCAGCAATTTCTAAAGGAATAATAAAATGGAAAATGGTAACTTGTTGGCCAAAAAACTTTCCTGCATTAGGAACAGGAGTTCAAAGAATTGCAGATTCAATATATGCAATGTCAGATGGTAGACTTGAAATTAAAGTTTATGGAGCAGGAGAATTAGTACCTGCATTTGAGGTATTTGATGCGGTTAGAGAGGGCATTGCAGAAATGGGACATGATGCTCCATATTATTGGATTGCTAAGCATTCTGCTATGCCTTTCTTTACGACAATTCCAGGAGGTTTGACAGCTCAAGAGCATGCTTCATGGCTATATTTTGGAGGAGGACAAGCATTATGGGATGAGCTTTATTCACAATTTGGCTTAAAAGCTTTTCTTGCAGGTACTGGTGGGTCCAATGTTGGTGGATGGTTTAGAAAAGAAATAAAAAGTCTTAAAGACTTACAAGGACTTAGAATGAGGATGCCCGGTCTTGGAGGAGAAATATTATCTAGGATAGGAGCGATACCAGTTAATCTACCAGGAGGTGAGTTATTAGTAGCTTTACAGTCTGGTGCTTTAGATGCGGTAGAGTGGATTGCACCATATAATGATTTAGCGTTTGGTTTTCATAAAATTGCTAAATATTATTATGCTCCTGGTATACAAGAGCCTGGAAGTGCATTAGGTTTAACTGTTAATCTTGATGCTTATAATAATTTACCAAATGATTTACAGAATATTATAAAATATGCAGCTGGCGACGAAGCTTTCAGAATGTTATCAGAAATGACAGCAGGAAATGCATTTGCATTAGATGTATTACTTAATAAACATAAAGTTATGTTAAGAAATTTTCCTATAGATGTTACTGATGCAATGTTTTCTGCAGCCTTAGATATAGTAAAAGAAAAAGCAGAAGAAGATCCTTTTACGAATAAAGTATATAAGAATTGGTCAGACTATAGATCTAAAGTTACTAAATTATCTCCTTTAACTGAGCTTGGCTATATGAAGCTTAGAAATAACTTTGAAGAAAAAATATAGAAATAATTTAAAATGAATTCTAACGAAAAACAAAAAGAATATTGGACTAATTCAGCAGGTAATTTATGGGTCAAGGATAAATCTGAAAAAGATAATATGCTAGAACCTTTGGGAAATTATGCATTATCTAAGTTTAATATTATAGAAGGTTTGAATGTACTTGATATTGGCTGCGGTACAGGAAAGACAACTACGCAAATAGCTAAAGAAATTGGAAGTAGCGGGTATGTTTCGGGTTTAGACATTTCTGAAACTATGATAAATGAAGCAAGAAAATATTCTGATAAGGATAAAATAAGTAATATTAATTTTTTAGTTAAGGATGTTCAAAATGAAAAATTAAAAAAGTTAGAATATGACGCAGCTTTTTCACGTTTTGGAGTAATGTTTTTTAGTGATCCTATTATGGCATTTAAAAATATATATAGTAGTTTAAAAAGTGATGGGTTATTAACTTTTATTTGTTGGCAGGATCAGAAAGAAAATCCTTGGTATAATTCTGGCTTAGAAATAGTTAAGAAGTATGTAGATATTCCTACACCAGAAAAAAATAGTCCAGGTCCTTTTGCATATGCTGATAAAACTTATATTGGAAATATATTAATTGAGGCTGGATACAAAGATATTGAATTTTATAATTTTGAAAAAGATATACAGCTATTTAAAAATTTTACTTTAGAACAGGCTATAAGTGCTTATCTGGAATCTACGCCAATATTTAAAAAAGATGTATCTCTACTAAGTTCAAAAAACAAAAAAAATATATTTTTAGACATAAAAGAAACCTGGGTTCCTTTTTATAAGGATAACTATCTAATATTTCCTAGCAAGACTTGGGTAGTATGTTGTAAAAAATAATAAATTTTAGCCTTCAAAAACTTTTGCACTATCTCTTTTACCTATCATTTCTTTCCATCTTAATAAGTATTTATGATTATCATTAGGAATTACTTTTACCCAACTAGCAAAATCTAAGAAAACATATAAATTGATATCAGCCATTGAAAAATTATTACCTGCAACATATTCAGCTTGATTCAATCTTTCATTTATATCATCCAAAAATCTATTGCCTAACATGATTCCTCTGCTTGCTAATTCAGGTATCTGTTTTGTAGCTCTTGGATCTGCAACAGCTCTATCTATAAATGCCTCAGAAGAATTTCTTAAGCATTCTCCGATAGGGTTCATTCCTTCAATTTCAACTTTTCTATTCCACATCTCTACTAAGCCTTTTTCTTCAGGTGTTTCCCCGAAAATATATGGTTCCGGTTGCATTGCATCAAAATATCTACATATAGCCATACTTTCTGATATTACTGTTCCATTATCTAGTTCAAGAGCTGGAACACCACTTTTTGGATTTATAGATAAAAAATTACTTTCTCTATTTTCTCCTGCGCGGACATTAACTTGAACATATTCAACATCAATTTTCTTTTCTACTAAAAACATTTGAACTCTTCTTGGGTTAGGAGCTCTTTTAAATTCGTATAACTTCATTTTTATTTCCTTATATTTTATATAATAACTTATATCATTTTTTTTTTTAACAGTAATTTAAAATTTTAAAATACATGCTGTATTTAAGTATTGACTTTAGGTATTTTCTATAGTGAAATTATTTTTTAACTAAATAAAGGATACAAAAATGAAGATTATTAAAAAAATACTTTTAGTTTCGGTTTTATCAATATTTTTTATTGGTCCATCATTTGCTACAGATAAAGCAGTAGGATATTTTGGATGGCACGCATATGGTAAATATATACAAATGGGTGAGAAAATGGGATTTTGGAGAGGTGAGTTTAGTGGCAGTTTTGATAGTGATGATGGAGAAGGGGGGCTTTTTCATAAAGCTTCAATGAGATGTCCTGGATCTAATACAATGAATTTTGAAACAGGTACTACTTCAGCACAAGGGGTATGCTTAATTAAGGATATGGATGGTGACGAAGCATACGTTACTTGGGTTGTAAAAGGAAAATTAGGACAAGCAAACCCTGGTAGCTTTACATATTCTGGAGGTACAGGAAAATATGAAGGCATGTCTGGAGATGGTGGAACTCTTATTGGACATATTGTAACCAACTGGACTGATGGTGATGCAAGTGGTTACGCATTATGGAATAGAATGAAATAATAACAATTATAACGAGAGTAATTTGTTACTCTCGTTATATTTATTTAAAGGATAAGTATTTATGATTACGATGTGTTTGAAGATTAAATATACTCAAGAGGCAATGAAAACTATTTTTAGTACAGGAGATAACAGAAAAGCTGCAATTAGTGCTTTAGCAAAACAAGCTGGCGGGAAGCTAATTTCATTCTATGGAATGCAAGGACAATATTACCATATGATGATAATTGTAGAAATGCCTAGTATGGCAAATTGGATGGCAATGTTTATTAAAGGTATGAGCGGGGGAGCAATTGCAGAGTATAAATCTATACAATTATTAGACCCTGAAATAATTGAAGAGTCATCTACTATACTTAAAGATTTAGATTACTCTCCACCTGGTGCATAATTTAATAAGACTTTTTTAAGCCCAAGGCATTCTCTGCAATATAGCTTAGGATTAATTGCTGACTAACAGGTGCAAGATAAGGAATCATCATTTCTCTGAATAATCTCTCAACATGGTATTCCTTAGCGTAGCCCATGCCACCATGAGTTGCTATAGCTTGCTTACATATGTCCATGCCAAATTCTGCAGATAAAAACTTAGCAGCATTTGCTTCTGCCCCACAGGGTTGATTATTATCATATAAATGTGCAGCTTTTAAAATTAATAGTTTTACAGCCTCTAATTTTGCCCAGCCCTCTGCTAATGGATGTTGAATACTTTGATTTTCTCCTATAGTTCTTTCAAATACTATTCTTTCTTTTGCATACTTAGTGGCTCTATCTAAAGCATTTTTAGCAATACCATATGCTTCAGCTGCAACTAATATTCTTTCTGGGTTAATGCTATGCAATAAATAGGAAAAACCTTTTCCTTCTTCCCCAACTAAATCTTCCATAGGAACTTCTAAATTATCAATAAATAATTCATTACTATCGACAGCAGCTCTGCCCATTTTATGAATCACTCTTGCTTCAATATTATTTTTATTGAAATCAGTATAAAATAAACTTAAACCTTGAGTTGGATTCTTATCATTTCTTTCAGATGTGCGAGCTATTAGCATAATTTTATTAGTAATTTGAGCAGTAGATGTCCATATTTTTCTGCCGTTTATTATATAATGATCTTTATTTTTTATTGCTTTTGTTTTTAATCTAGTTGTATCTAATCCAGTATCAGGTTCTGTAACAGCAAAGCACATTTTTGTTTGGCCATTTATAATTTTAGGTAGCCATTTATTTTTCTGTGTTTGTGAAGCAAATTTAACTAATGCATTAGGTCCAAATATATTCATATGAACAGAAGATGCTGCTGTCATTGCTCCTTTTTCAGCTATAGTCATCATCATTAGTGCTGATTCTGTTACACCTAAGTTGCTACCTCCAAACTCTTCTGGCATAGCTATGCCTAGCCATCCACCGTCTGCCAATGTATTTACAAAATCATGAGGAAAAGATGCGTTATTATCACATTCCAACCAATAATTATCATCAAAATTTTTAATAGAATTACTTATTGCTAAAATTAAATCTTTTTGATCTTCTGTATAATTAAAATCCATATATTACCTATTTTAAATGTAAACTCATTTCCCAAAAGTTTATTTCTAATTTTGTTGCTGTCTTAAATTGATTGTTTAATCTATTCCATTTTAAATTATTTTCAAAATTATTACCTAGTCTAAGGATAACTGACTTATCCAGCATATGACCAATTTTAATACATAATGCTTGGTATTCATCAGACCCATAAGTATTTATCCATTTAATGTAAGGGTTATTCTTATTATCTATTTTAGATAATTCTTTTCCAATTTCACCATAGCCAAATACGCACGGAATTAATGTAATTAATAAATTTAAAAAATCTCCGGTATAACCATTTTCTAATACATATCTAGTATATGCTATATTAGCTATTTCTTCTTCAGCATTATATAATTCACTCTCTGATATACCATATTCTGCACACGTATTTATATGTAATTGGAGCTCTTCATTAATAAGTGCATTAAGGGTGTTCGATGCAACACGTATTTCTTCTGTGGTGTTTGATTTTAATACTAATAAAGCCCAAGCTTTAGAAAAGTGTGTCAGGAATAGGTAGTCTTGTATCAGGTATTTAATATATAATTCTTTTTTAAGTTTTCCATTTGC
Organism: Candidatus Pelagibacterales bacterium; assembly: GCA_002684605.1. Next base: position 53,325 of record NYVM01000065.1, read on the forward strand.
AATATTCTTTACAAACTTATGTTTAGTATAATTATCCCAATAAGAAAGGTTATTAGATTTTAATATATTAAATATTTTACTATAGTTATTATTTTTAAGCATTTTCAAACCGTTATATAGAATTTAGTCTTATTCAATTTAATAGTTATAATTTTTAGATAAATATTTAATTAATCTATCTTCATATTTCTTATCTAACTTTGTCATACCATTTTCATCATACATTAATAAAATTATTTCTTTCCATCTTTCTTCATTTAATCTTTGTTGATAAACAATATTTAGGGAGTGACAAGAAGAACAGCTATATTTTAGTATTTCTTCATCTGTTATAGATATTTCATCTTTTGCAAAAGTATTAAAATTAAGATTTAGTATAACAATTAAACATATTAAAATAATTCGCATTTTATATGTTTATATAAATTCTATGAACGGTATTATTTAAATACCCTTTAGGGTTCCAACTTATATCAAATGGTTGAGATATATTATTTTCATCTATAGCTCTGGACCATATTTCAAAATAACCTTTACTTGGAAAACTTAGGTTTAAATCCCAATTTTGCCATGCATATTTATTTACAGGGTTACTTAAATTTGCTTGAATCCAAGTAGCTCCATAATCAATACTTATCCTAACTTCTTTAACTTGTTTATCTCCTGCCCAAGCATGTCCTCTAATATTTAAATTATTAGAATTATGCTGTAACCCAGTTTTCGGAAATGTTATTAAAGATTTTATAGGCATTGATTCAATTATTTTTAAACCACTGATATCTACTTTCTCGCCAGGTTTAACAGGGATTTTAGGAACTTTATAAGATTTGCCAGTCATTTTTGTGCCATCATGTACCTGATCAAGTAATTCAATTTTGTTTAACCATTTTTGAGATGTAGATCCTGGCCAACCAGGACATATCAATCTTAAAGGTGATCCATGTATTAAAGGTATTTCTTCATTATTCATGGCAAAGGCTATGATATTATTCTCATCTAAAGCTTTTTTTATTGGCACTCCTCGCGATAATGCATTTTTATTTGTATCACCAGATAAATGTAAATCAGCGCCATAATGACCAGTATAAATACTACTTGGCTTTATACCGGATGATTTTATTACATCTGATAATCTTACTCCAGTCCATTCTGAGCATGAAATTGCTCCATAGCTCCATTGATTTCCTAACGCAGGAGGTTCAAAAAAAGCTCTTCCATTACCGCCACATTCTAATTGTAGAGATTTAGTTATAACTTCAAAATTACTTTTTAAATCCTTGATTGAATAATTTTTTGGATTTTTTACATTTCCTTCTATTCTTAGTTTCCAATTAGATATTTCATTACTAGATAAATCAGGCATTATTCCATTATTTCTTACAAAGTGACGATTAGTAGGCGTGATTGGGTCGTCTAATAAGTGTGGAGGAGTTTCTGCATTAATAGGTCTATCATTAAGTATAGTAAGATCATTTTTTTTATGAATATTATCTATTTTTAAGGTGTCATTAGCGTATAGTGGAACAACATTCATAGGGATAGAAAAATAAGACGCTAGGCTAACAGATAGCATAATTTGAGAATGCTTTTTTATAAAACCTCTTCTGGAAATCTTTCTCTTCATTAATATCTCAAATTCAAAGTGTTGAACTTATTTAAATACAAACAATGTTATGATTACTATCGAGTAATCTATTATTCTTGTAAATATGTTTTTTTTTATTATAATTATATTTAGCATATAAAAAGGTTTGATTATGAAAAACAGTTTAGAAGCTAATTTAAAATTTATTGTTCCTCAAGTTGATAAACCTGTATTTGAAAGTTCTGAATATACTGGGACAGTTCCAAAAATCCATTTTGAAACGGAATATAGGTCAGTTCCAATACAAGACATCAGAGACAGTAGCATCTCGTACACGATTGAAAATAATGGCTTTCAATTATTAAAGCATAAAACAGAAGTAAAAAACTTTTATGATCATGAGGAAGTAATTAAAACCTATGAAAAAGAGTTAAAAGATTTTTTAAAAGAATATATGAAAGCAAATGACGCTATAATATTTGATTATACGAGAAGGTCTGATGGAAAATCGGGAGCACAGAATCCCGATGGTTTGCGAGGGCCTGCTGATAGGGTGCATGCAGATTATACAGATTTGTCTGGTCCACAAAGAGCAAAGGATGTTTTAGGTTTAGATAATTATAATAACCTTCTTAAAGAAGGAGGCAGAATCGTGCAACTTAATGTTTGGAGGGCTATTAATGGCCCCGTAAAAAGATCTCCTTTAGCATTTGCAGATGCTCTATCTATTCCTAAAAATGATTTGGTGGAGACAGACCAAATATTTTCAAATCGTACAGGAGAAATATATCATATTGCCTATTCTAGAAAACATAGATGGCATTGGGCCTCTAATATGAAGAATGATGAAGTACTTCTTTTAAAAGGGTGGGATAGTATTAATAATGCTAGAGTGAAATATACACCGCATGGAGCATTTGAATTGCCAAATCAATTAGATAGTGATCCTCCTAGAGAAAGTATTGAGGCGAGAGTATTTCTTATTTTTAATTAATACTTTGGTTAGGAGCATTATGATAATAAATAAAGTATCTTTAATTAAGTACCAAGGTATCATAGAAATAAATGGTCTACTATACCAGTAAAAGGTTTTATAAATGTACCTGAAAACTCTATTGGTCTTGGCATAACAATCGATAATACTAAAGTTTTTAATCAAGATTATTTATAATTTAGGGATGAACATGACTAAAATATCTAAAATAATTATTATACTTATATTAAGTATTTGCTTGTCAAAAATATCAATTGGTGCTGATGGTACTAAAGATGATCCTTTTAATGTATTATTAGTGCCCGCTGATGGAGGTACAGAAGAAGGTACTATTTCTGATTTTAAACCAATATTTAATGCAATATCTTTAGCAACAAATTACTCTTTTAATATTATTGTGGGACAGAGTTATAGTGCTGTAGTTGAGGGTATATGTTCAGGACTCGCAGACTTTGCCTGGTTTGGGCCTGTTACATATTTACAAGCAAGAGATAAAGGGTGTGTAGAATTATTGGCAGTTGAAGTTAGAAAAGGTAGTTCTGTTTATTATTCAGGTATATTTACAGGTAAAAATAATATAAATATAAATAATTTAAGCGACTTAAGAGCTAAAAAAGTAGCCTTTGGAGATATAAACTCGACATCAAGTTTTGTTTTTCCTATGGCTATGTTAATTGAATCTGGAATTGACCCAATTAAAGATTTATCTAAATCACAACTAACTGGAAGTCATGCAAATAGTTTAAAAGCACTTCAAGCAGGTATAGTTGATGCAGCAGCTGCTTCTTTTAACTCCTATGAAAAAGCTGTAAGGCAAGGTTCAATTATGGCTAATGAATTTAAAATAATAGCTAGGTCAGATCCTATTCCTAATCCCCCTTTAGCTATGTCCGTTAACCTTCCAAAAATTGTTAAGAATAAAATTAGTAATGAAATTTCTGAATTACACAATAACCCAAATATTAAAGAAGGAATGTTAAGAGGCTATGGTGGTAAAAAAGTAGATTATTATGATACTAGTATAACAGATAAAGATATGCTTCCTGCCTTAAAGAAAATGCTTTTAATAGATAGTAATTTTAAAAAAACAATTCTGGAAGCTAATAGTAATTAATGACAAATAGATTACTTACAATTAAGGCAGCTAAAAAAATATATGATGGAGGAATAAATGCGCTTGATGGGGTAAATATAACAATTCATAAAAATGAAATTGTTGCAATACTCGGTTCTTCAGGTGCAGGTAAATCAACATTAATAAGGTCAATATTAGGTTTGGTTGCCTTAGATAACGGTGCAATTTTTTTTAAAAGTAAGACTCCTATAGTAAATAATTTTCAGCTATTAAGAAGTTCTATCTCTACAATATATCAAAATTTTAATTTAGTATCTCGATCTACTGTTTTAACAAATATAATCTTAGGTAAAATTTCAACTATATCTTCTTGGCGAATTTTATTTAATGCATGGCCAAAAGGTTTTCAAATGAAAGCTTTTGCATTATTAAAAGAAGTTGGCTTGGAAGATATTAATCTTAATAAAAGAGTAGAAAATTTATCTGGAGGACAACAACAGAGGATTGGAATAGCAAGAGCATTAATGGGTGATCCTGAATTAATTTTAGCAGATGAACCAGTATCAAGTCTGGACCCAGAAACAGCAAAAGAAATTTTAAAACTCTTAAAAAAGACTGCTAAAAAGAAAAAAATTAGTATTCTGTGTAGTTTGCATCAAGTTGAATTTGCAAAATATTTTGCTGATAGAATAATAGGTATGAATAACGGAAAGATTATTTTTGATAAAGCGTCAAATAAATTAAGTAAATTAGATTTAAATAAAATTTATAAATAATGAAACCTCAATGAAAAATTTTAAAAAAGATTTAAAACCACCATTTAGTATAAAGAGTTTATTTTTAATATTGATATTATTAATAGTATTCATAATATCAGCTCAAAGAGTTGGTATGCCTGATATTATAGAACGTCTGTATGAATCATCTTTAGATTTAGTTGGTATTAAAGATTCTTCAAAAATTGGAAATGGTTTATCTAGAATTTCTAGAGAGATGTGGCCGCCTGTTATAGAAAGTAAAAAAGATACTAATTTAATATTAAATTTTGATCCTGAAAACATACCTTTTAATTCTTATATTGAGAAAAGTTTAGATAAATCTTATGAGATTAACCCTGAATCATTGTTGCTTGAATCTACAGAAGAGAATATTTTATTTTTAGTAGAGCCTTTTGGTTATTTAAAGACAGTTATAATTAAAATTATAGAAAGTATAGAAATAGCATTTTGGGCAAGTTTTATATCAATAATTTTATCTATTCCGTTAGCATATTATTCAGCAAAAAACTATGCACCTAATAAATTAATATATTTTTTTTCTAGAAGTTCAGTATCAGCATTAAGAGCTATACCAGAATTAATAAGTGTTTTATTTATGGTATTAGCTTTTGGCTTTGGCCCTGCTGCAGGAATTATGGCTTTAGGTTTACATAGTGCCGGATTTTTAGGTAAATTTTTTGCTGAAGATATTGAAAATTCTGACAAAGGTCCTCAAGAGGCATTGATTGCCTTAGGTGCTTCTAAGTGGAAAGTTCTTAAATTAGCAGTTTTACCACAAGTTATGCCACAATATGTTGCCTACATGCTCTATATCCTTGATAGAAACCTTAGAATGGCTACTGTGATAGGTTTAGTTGGTGGAGGTGGAATTGGACAAGAACTAAAAGGACGTTTTGACTTATTTGAGTATGGAAACGTAACAACAATTATTATTGTTATTTTTATAGTTGTTTTTATTTTTGATCAAATTTCTGCAAAACTTAGATCAAAGTTAATAGGTAATTAAATATGCCAAATAATTATTTTAATATTTCTGTAAAAGATCTATCAAATTGGAATGAGCTAGGTTTTTTGTTACGTCATGGGCACCTTAAAAATTATATAAATGACTTAAATATATCTATAAGTAAAATAGAGAACCTAAGAGAAAATAATAGAGAAAGCTTATTTTATTATGAAAAAATAAATAAGAAAATTATTCTTTGCAGAATAGAAAAATTTTTAAAAGATAATAAATTTTTAAGTGAAATTATTTTAGGAAATAAAATTTTAGGTTTTGTTAGTGAACTTATTAATAAACCTGCTTATCTATATAAAGAAAAAATAAATATTAAGCCTATTGGTGGAGCAGGGTATTCAGCTCACCAAGATGCTACTGCATATCATAAATTAAAAGGTCACATTACGTGCTTGGTAGCATTGACAGAAATGACTTTAGACAATGGATGTTTATATATATCCGAAGAAGTAAAAAATGATATTATTCCTTATGATAAGGATGGTTGTATAACAAAAAAAGAAGAAAAAAAACTTAAATGGATTCCGATTCTTATGAAGCCAGGAGATTGTTTATTTTTTAATTCTTTCGTTCCGCATAAGAGTAATAAGAATTTTTCAAGTGAATTTAGAAAAGCCATATATTTAACATTTAACGATGCAGAAGATGGTGATCTAAGGAGCAATTATTATTTAGAAAGGTCAAAAACATTAGAAGAAAATAAGAATAGAATAAGTACAATTGGTCATTTTCAAGGCAAGAATTATAGAGTTTAAATAGGTAGTAATGTTTCCAGATATAAATGAAAATAATAATATAATATTTACAGAAAATTTATTAAATTGGCTGGAAGATGAAGGTCGATCAAAATATGATGAAGGTGTAAATCAGTTTGAACATAGTGTTCAAACAGCTATGATTGCAAAAAAAAATAAATCTTCTTTTAGTTTAATTGTGGCTGCATTATTACATGATATAGGACATTTAATTTTAAATGAGAATAATTCTAAAGATGATTTTTTAAATTATGATTTAAATCATGAATTAATTGGGGCTCAATGGTTAGAAAATAAATTTCCCAGGTCTGTGATAGAGCCAATAAAATTACATGTTTCTGCTAAGCGATATTTATGCTCTTTAAATACTAAGCATTATAGTAAATTATCAGAAGCATCTAAGAGAAGTTTGCAATTACAAGGTGGTTTAATGAATAAAAAGGAACAAAGAATATTTCAACAAAATCTTTTTTCAAAAGATGCAATTATGCTAAGGAAATGGGACGATGATGCAAAAGTCAAAAATTTTCAGATCATGCCTATACGTAATTTTAAAAATGATATAATTATGATGTTAAATAATAAATAAAGGTCCTAAGATATGAAAGATAAAGAATATATTCAGAAAAGAAGAAGTTTTATATTTTGCCCTGGAAATCGACCAGATATGATACCTAAAGCCTTAAAGTCTGGCGCTGATATGGTATGTATAGATTTAGAAGACGCAATAATACCAGAGCATAAAAGTTTATCAAGAATTGAAACTATAAAAGCTTTTGAGAATATAGAATCTCCTACAGGAGTAGAGACTTTAATTAGAATTAATGATGTGAATAGTGAAGATGGTAAAAGAGATATTGATTTAATATTAAACGCTAAAAACACAGCTTCAGGATTAATGTTGCCAAAAATTCAATCAATAGAGGAAATAATTACATTAGAAAATAAAATTAAAGAAAAAAATAAGGATTTAAACTTACATATTATTATTGAAACAAACCAAGGTTTAGAAAATGCTTGGTCTATTGCTCATTCAAGTTCTTTAATTAAGTCTTTGTTATTTGGAGGAGTTGATATGAGTGCCGACTTAGGATGTAATGGAGATTGGTTTTCGCTTTTATATGCTAGATCAAGGGTTGTTCATGCTGCTGCTGGTGCAGGTATTGATAGTATTGATGTGCCTTTTTTAGATCTAGAAGATATGAAAGGTATGAATACAGAAGCTCAAAAGTCAAAAAATTTAGGTTTTTCTGGAAAAGGGTCTATTCATCCCAAACAAATTGAACAGTTAAATAAGGTTTTTACTCCTTCTGAAGAAGAAATTGCATATGCTAATAAAGTCATTAAGGCTTTTAATGAGGCAAGTGATGGTTTAGTAGTTGTTGATGGAAAACTCATTGAAAAACCAGTTTTAAGGACAGCTCTAAAAACTATAGCAAATAGTAATTAATCTATCTAAGTTTTTTTAAAAACTCTTGAACTCGTTCTTTTACTTCAGGAATATCATATGATGTTTCTGCTTCATAATTTAAGCCCTCAATTTGGCCTTTATTGCGGGCTGCAGAGTAAAGGTCTTTATATGCTTTTATTGAATTAGGACTATTTTTAGCTATATTCTTTGCAATATCATGAACCTTTGTTCTCAATTCATTTAGTGGAAAGGCTTCTAAAGCTATTCCATATTCTTTAGCCTGAATTCCTGATATTGTTTTTGCTGTAAAGGATAATTCCTTTGCGCGCATAATTCCAACGTATCTAGGTAATCTCTGTGTTAGGCCCCAAGAGGGTCTAAAACCCAAAATAGCATGAGTATCGCCTAATTTTGCCTCATTTGCTATATATATAAGGTCAGCTGATAAAGCTAGCTCTAAGCCACCTGTATAACAAAAACCATTAATCATAGAAATTACAGCTTTAGGTGAATCTTCTAGTAACTTTATTACCGCATTAGCATACGTATCTAAATCTTCTCCTACGCCTCCACTTGAAATATCTGTACCATTTTCTTCTAATTGTCTTAAGTCTACTCCTGCGGAAAAAGCTTTTCCAGCACCGGTAAGAATAATTACACTTATTGTATCATTTTTATTAAGATCTAATAATGCTGCTTTTAAATCTTTTAATAGCTCTAAAGATATCGCGTTCATTCTTTCAGGTCTATTAAGAGTTATTTCAGCAACTTTATCGTTTATATTAATTGTAATATTTTTATTTATCATAATACATTTTCTAACTAACTTGTTTTTTGTGACCTTCCCAAAAAGGTTCACGTAAAGTTGTTTTTAATATTTTACCTGCTCCAGATAATGGCATTGGATCTTCTCTAAAAGATACAGATTTTGGACATTTAAATCCAGCTATAAGCTTTTTACTATGTAAAATAACATCACTATCATTAATAGTGCTGCTTGGGTCTTTCCTTACTATAGCATGAACAGCTTCTCCCCATTCTGCATTAGGTATCCCAATTACTGCACATTCAATGACTCCATCTAATTGGTAAATAGCATTTTCTACTTCAGCAGAATAAATATTTTCACCTCCAGATATAATCATATCTTTTACTCTATCAACTATATAAACATAACCTTCATCATTCATATATCCTCCATCTCCAGTGTGCATCCAACCATTTCGAAGCGCTTTATCACTTAGTTCTTTTTGTCTCCAATAGCCTAGCATAACATTGGGCCCTTTAGCTGCCACTTCACCAACTTCACCTCTAGATAATTCATTATCGTTATCATCTACTATTTTAATTTCTACTCCAGCCACCGCAAGTCCAGTAGACTTAAACAAGTTTGCTTTGGGGCCTTCAAATACATGGCAATCAGGCGGAGCTATTGTAAGCAGTGGTGCTGTTTCTGTCATGCCATAGGCATGAGCAAAAGCACATTTAGGAATAACTTCCATGGCTTTTATAATTACAGATTCTGGCATAGGAGATGCGCCATATGTAATTTGTCTTAAGCTTGATAAATCATATTTTGTAACATCAGGATGGTTAACAAGCATATTTATCATAGTAGGCACCAAAAGAGTATCTGTTATAGCATAGTCTTGTATGCTATTTAATACTGCATCAGGAGAAAACCCTGGAATAAAATAATGCTGTCCAGCAACATGAGTTATAGCAATTGCTCCTGTGACATCTGCTATATGAAACATAGGTGCAGCATGGACCCATCTCGCACTATTTGGTATAGTAAGTCCAATAATTGTATTTAAAGAGTTGCTTACAAGGTTTGTGTGGCTTAGCATTACTCCTTTTGATCTTCCAGTAGTGCCGCCGGTGTAAAATAAGCCTGCTATATCATCATAAGACCTAACTGCGTCATCTATAGCATCTGATTCTTCTAAAATTGTCTCATAATTATGCATATTTTTCGGGCAATCATCATCAGACATATAGATAATTTCTTTTACAGAAGGAATCTTTCCTTCCAATCTACTTTTTTCTACTATTTCTGCAAAGGCTTTATCTACAAATAATAAAGAGCTTTCACTATCATTTAACCAAAACTCTATTTCAGGCGGCGCTAACCTAGTATTTATAGGAACAAAAATTCCTCCTGCCCATACCGCTGCATATAAGGATTCAAAATAACGGTCACTATTTAAAGATAAAATTGCTGACCTATCATTATCTTTAAAGCCTAATTTTTGCATTGCACCTGCAAGTTTTCCTATTCTATTAACTGACTCTGACCATGTTCTTATTCTTTTATTATCTTGGGTGGCTAATTTGTTGCCATTGATTTGAACGGCTCTTTTAAGGGCTTGAGTTAAGTACAAGATATACCTCCATAAATTAATAGTTTAGTGAGCATAGTTAATAATTAAAAAAAATAAATATTAAATATTATAAAATAATTTTATTATCCTTCATATCTTTGATTTCTTCATCTGTATAACCTAGTTCTGTTAAAATCTCTACATTATGTTCCCCTAATTTTGGAGCTTTAGTAGCATTCTTTCTAGGAGCATTTTCAATATTTAAGGGGGGAGCAACTACTTTAAGGTCTTTAATTAATTCTCCATCTATATCCATAAACATATTATTTAAATTAGTTTGTGGGTCTTTAATTGTATCTTCAGTTTTTACTATTTTAGTAAATACTATGCCTATAGGTATGAGCTTATCTCTAACTTCTTTATAACTTAAAGTTATAAATTTCTCTTGCAATATTATCTTTAATTGTTTTTTATATAATTGGCGGTTATCTTTAGTATTAAACCTAGTATCTTCTAGTAGAAAATCTAAGTTAAAACTTTTTAAAAATAAGTCCCAATGTTTTTCTTCATTTGTTAAAAGCATAAAAAACAAAGTTTTATCTTTTAGGTAGTAAATGTTCCTCATCGCACTTAATGTATCCCAGTGAAAAGTATCAATTGGATTGTGGCCAGCTAGTAATGCTTGCACTAACATAGCATTGGACCATATACCATTAGCTAAAAGAGATGTAGAAACAGTAGTACCTAATCCAGTTTTTTCTCTATTCATTAAACCAAGTAATATTGATGTAAAGAGGGATAGACCAGTAGGGTGATCTCCTCCGCCAGGAATAGGAAAAGGAGGAACTCCTTTTGCCTCATCTGTCTTTGCCCATTCCATAAGCCCAGACCTTGCAAAATAGGCTGTAGAATCTAAAGCTGTTCTTTTTGAATCAGGACCAATTTCACCATATCCAGTTAAAGAAGCATAAATAATTTTTGGATTAATTCTTCTTATTATATCTGAAGTTAAGCCTAGTTTTTCTCTCGGTTTTCCTGGTAAATTAGTAATAAAGACATCAGACTCATTAATTAATTTCTTTAAGATTACTTGCCCATATTCTGTTTTTAAATCAATAGATAAGCTTCTTTTATTTCTATTTTCTAAAATAAATGCCCAGTCTATATCACTTTCTGGCCATACATGTCCTCCAATTACAGCTTCTCTATAAGTATCACCGGTAAGGTGTTCAATTTTAATAACCTCAGCCCCATAGTCTGACATAAGAGCACTTACTAAAGGTGCAGCAATAAAGCTTGCAGCATCAATAACTTTAATTCCTTTAAGAGGTAAATTTTGCAAACTAGTATTGTCCATATTCATTTAATAATTTAAATTATTATCTTAATAAAGTATTATAGTAATTTAAAGGAAATATTTTATAATAAGGAAATTTATGGAATTAAATTTATACAATTCTCTTAAAGACCCAAAAAAATTAATGTCTTTATTAAAAGAGGCTGATATAGCAACACTATCCTTAGTTTTATCTCATGTTACTTCTGATTTAGGTTATGTAGATAAGATTAAACCATTTGTTAAAGGAGCTTTTGATTACTCAGTAAATGTTCCTGAAGATGATGCGCATTTTATAAGAGGCAAATTAATAGAAGTTTTGCAGAAAATAACTAATAAAAACAGCAATTTAAATAGTATTAGTAATATTAAAGATGAGCATTTATCCTATATAATGAGCGCAGGAGTAGGTGCTGAAATTAAAGATGAATACATCCCAATGATGAAAGAAGAATTAGGCTTAAATGACAATTCTACTAGAGATAAATCTATAAATGATATTAAAAAACATGAATCTAAACCTTATGTACTTATCATTGGTTCAGGGCTATGTGGTATTTTAGCTGGCATTAAACTATCTAAAGCTGGAATTCCCTTTATTATAATAGAAAAAAATGACTCTATTGGAGGCACTTGGTATGAGAATACCTATCCTGGCTGTGGAGTTGATACACCAAATCATGTTTATGCATATTCTTTTGAACCATCATTTCATTGGGAAGAATTTTATTCAAAAAGAGATGCAATTTTAAATTACTTAAAAAAATGTGTTAAAAAATATAATCTTTTTGATCATATTCAATTAAATACAATGGTTGAAAGTACAGTATTTAATGAAATTACGAAATCTTGGGATACTTCTATTATATGCAATAATAAAAAATCTATTTTAAATTCAAACATCATTATCAGTGCTGTAGGGCAACTGAATAAGCCATCTATTCCTAATATTAAAGGTATAGGTGAATTTAATGGACCTATAATTCATACGGGTGCATGGAATGATAATTTTGATTATAAGGATAAAAATATAGCTTTAATAGGAACAGGAGCTAGTGGCATGCAAGTTGCTCCAGAACTGGCAAAAAAAGCAAAAAGCTTAACAATATTTCAAAGAACACCTCATTGGATAATAGCTAACCCTAATTATCATAGAAAGCTATCAAAAGGAAAAAAATGGGTATTAGAAAATATACCTTTTTATTCAAGATGGTATCGTCTTCAGCTATTTTGGGGTTTTTGTGACGGTATTCATGCTTCTTTATATAAGGATCCTAATTGGAAATTTCCAGATAGATCATTAAACAATACTAATGAACGTTTTAGAGTGAATATGGTAAAGCACATTGAATCAATAATTGGAAATGATAAAGAGCTACTTAATAAAGTTATTCCTAATTACCCTCCATACGGTAAAAGAATGTTAATGGATAATAATTGGTTTGAAATGCTTAAGAAAGACAATGTTAAGCTTATTACGGATAAAGTTAATAGTATCACTAATTCAAGTATAAAAACAGATGAACATACATATAAGAAAGATGCAATAGTTATGGCCACAGGTTTTAAAGCTAGTAAAATGATTTGGCCTATAAAAGTATTAGGTAAAAAAGGAATAAACCTTAATGACTTCTGGAATAATGATAACCCCAAAGCAAATGTAGGTATTACTGTTCCAAATTTTCCTAATTTTTTTATAATGTATGGACCTAATACAAATCTAGCCCATGGTGGTAGCATAGTTTTTCACGGCGAGTGTCAAATAAGATACATATTAGGATGTATAAATTTATTATTAGAAAAAAAATATAAAACAATGGATTGCATGCAGGAGCCTTTTGAAAAATATAATTCTAAAGTAGATGCAGAGCATTCAAAAATGGTTTGGACTCATGATAAAGTTAATAGTTGGTATAGAAATGGTACTGGAAGAGTTATTACAAATTCTCCATGGAGGCTTATAGATTATTGGAATTTTACAAAAAAACCTATAGAACAAGATTATAAATTTAATTAAATTATGGAGCTAAATTATTATGATTAATGAGCTTAGAATGTACACAACTCGTCCAGGCAAAATGAAAGATGTTGTAAATGCTAGTGCGACAGTTGCTCAGAAAATAAGAGGAGGAGATACTTACGGTAAGTTAATAGGGCATTGGTGGAGCGAAATAGGAAAAATGAATCAATATGTTCATATGTGGGAATATAAAGACCCTGAAGAAATGAGAAGATTAAGGTCAGAATTAGCTGCTAAGGAAGACTGGAAGAATAAGTTTGTTCCACTTGTAGGGCCCAATATTTTAACGCAAGAAATTAGATTGTTAAGACCGTTAACAGAAATAAAAAAACCAGCGAATAGTTCAAATATATATGAGCTTAAAATTATTAAACTTAATATAGGACAATCTGCAAAATGGGCTAAAAAATTTCTTGAAATTGTTGATTTAATAGAAAATTCTTCTATAAATATTGGTATATGGAACACTGAGTTACAGGACCCAAATGAAATAATTTCATTATGGAGTCATCCAAACTTAGAAAATATGAGTAAATACTGGTATGAATTAGAATCTAATAAAAATTGGAATGATTTTAATAATTACCAAGAGAACTCTGTAAAAAGTGAAGAAAATATAATTCTTAAGTCCTCTGTTTGTTCGCCATTACAATAATAAATTCTTAATATAGGAAAAAAAATGAAAAATTTTTTAACATGCTTAGCAATATTATTTTTTAGTTTTTCAACTTTTGCGCATAAATTTGAAACTAATAATATGATAGTAAAACACCCATGGATGAAAACTTTTAAAAATAATGGAGCGGGTTACTTTAAAATTGCAAATACAAGTAATGAGGATATTCATTTAGTAAAAGCTATATCTAATAATGTCAGAAAGATAGAACTGCATGAAGTTATCATAGAAGATGATGTTGCAAAAATGAGGCCAACGCCTGATGGAGTAATTATTAAAGCTGGTGATATTATGGAGTTTAAACCTAAGAGCAACCACTTGATGTTTTTTGGAATCAAAAATGATTATAAAGAGGGTGAAATGATGGAAGTTAAATTTATATTTAAAAATTTAGATGCTTTAGAAGTTAAATTTAAAGTTGAGTCTAAAAAAGCTTCTCATAAACATGAACACTAAATATTTTATACTAAAAGAGGCTTTATTCTATATATAAGGCCTCTTTTAATATTATTTTATTTAAGAAGCTTTTGAGATAGCTCCCATAACAGATTTTATTTCTAAGAAGTCTTCAAGTCCAAATTCTCCCCACTCGCGACCATTTCCAGACATTTTATATCCACCAAAAGGAGCCGATTGATCTCCGGGTGCATTATTAATGTGGACCATTCCTGTTCTGAGCTTAGAAGCAACCGATTTTGCATTTTCAATGTTTTCTGATGAAACATATCCAGATAGTCCATAGATAGTTTCATTAGCAATATTAATAGCATCCTGTTCGTCTTTATATCCTAGTATACTTAAAACTGGACCAAATATTTCTTCTCTAGCAATAGTCATATCGTTAGTTACATTAGCAAAAATAGTAGGTTCAACATAATAACCTTTATTATAACCTGCAGGAGCATCTGTTCCTCCACCAACTAGAGTTGCGCCTTCCTTAATACCTATTTCAATAAGATTTTTAATTTTGTTATATTGAACTTCACTAACAACAGGACCAATAGTAGTTGTCTCTGATTCTGGGTTTCCTACTACAATTTTATTTAAAGTATTTTTAGCAATTTCAATAACTTCATCCATTTTTGATTCAGGAACTAACATTCTAGTAGGAGCATTACATGATTGACCTGAATTATTCATGCAATGCATAACCCCTTTGCTAACTGCTTTATTAAAATCTGCATCATGTAATAAAATATTAGCAGATTTCCCGCCTAACTCTTGAGTTACTCTTTTAACTGTGTCTGCAGAAGCTTTTGCCACAGATATTCCTGCTCTAGTTGAACCAGTAAAAGACATCATATCTATATCTTTATGCTTACTCATAGCTTCACCTACTGTAGGTCCGTCTCCATTTATCATATTATATACTCCCGGAGGAACACCTGCTTCATCTAAAATTTCTGAAAATATTATAGCACTTAAAGGAGCAACTTCACTTGGTTTTAATATCATTGTACATCCTGCTGCTAATGCAGGGCCAACTTTACAAGCTATTTGATTAATTGGCCAATTCCATGGAGTAATAAGTCCACAGACACCAACGGGTTCTTTTCTAATTATAGTTGTATTGATTTCTGTTTCAAATTTGTATTCTTTAAGAGCTTTATATGCTTTACTTAAATGACCTAATCCAGCTGGGGCTTGTGCGTTATTAGCTAAATTAACAGGGGCGCCCATCTCACTCGTAATTGCCTTAGCTAGATCTGGCATACGTTTTTTATAAACATCCATTATTTTTTCAAATAATTCTAAACGTTCTTCTCTTGAAGTTAATGAAAATGTTAGGAATGCTTTTTTTGCTGCAACAACAGCTTTGTTTACATCCTCTTCAGACCCTAAGCTAATTTCAGAAATAATTTCTTCATTAGCAGGGTTTATAACATTTAAAGTTTTTGGAGATACTGGGTCTACCCATTCACCATTAATATAAAATTTTTTAGTATTATTCATTATTTGTCCTTATTTTTAAGAGGTTAGTTTATGTTAGATTTTGGGTCCCATTTTGTTAATTTATTAGTTATAAAAGTAACAAGATTATATAGGATAATTGTAAAAATTGCTAAAATAATTATTGAAGCGAACATTAAATCGATTTGTACTCTACCACTAGCATAAAGCATTATATAGCCTAATCCCTTAGAAGAGCCTACCCATTCTCCAATAACTGCACCCATTGGGGCAAAAGCTGCTGCTAATTTTAACCCAGAAGATAATTGTGGAAGGGCAAATGGTATTCTAATTTTAAATAACATCATCAATGTACTAGCTCCCATCATTTTAGCTAGATTTACGATCATAGGATCTATCCTTTTTAGACCATCGTAAAAAGCTATAGTAATTGGAAAGTATATTATTAAGATGGTCATTATTATTTTAGACCAAATGCCATATCCTACCCAAAGAGTTAATATTGGAGCTATAGCAAATATAGGTATTGCCTGAGTTAAAATAATGAAAGGAAGTAACCATTTTCTGGTGCTTTTAGAAATGATAAATAAAATTCCTGTATAAAGACCTAATATTGTTCCTAGTAAAAAACCTATTATTATTTCATAAAATGTAATTAGAGAATGATAAGTTAGTAATTCTATATTATTTAATATTGATAAAAATACTATATATGGACTAGGTAGAATATAGGAAGGTGTTTTTGTTAAATATTGTATAGCCCACCAGAAAAGTATAAAAAAGATAAAGCTTATTAAAAATTTAATAAAAATTCTCATTGTATATAAGACTTTTTTAATAGGTTAAGTATATATTTGTAACTATAAATTAAATTATCATTTGTAATTTTTCTTAATGGCTTTGATGAGGGAAGCTTAATAGGTTTCAACTGTTTGTTAGACACATAGTATAGGGTGTTGCTTAACATTAAAGCCTCTAAAGGGTCATGAGTGACCATGATTACAGTTTTGTTTTTAAGTAATGACCAAGTCAGTTTTTGAATTTTAGATTTGGTAATGGTATCAAGAGAAGAAAAAGGTTCATCCATTAAAATAATATCATTGTTTTCCATTAAAGTTCTTGCTAAGGCTGCTCTTTGTCTCATTCCTCCTGATAATGTTGAAGGTAATTGCTTTGCAACATCTATTAGGCCTACTTTTTCTAATAAAAGGTTAGCTTTATGAAGGTCTATTTTTTCTCTTCTTAATTTTTGTCCTAAAGTTACATTTTCAAGAACATTTAACCAAGGAAGTAACAAATCATTTTGTGCCATCCAAGAAAAAGACAAATCTTTATTAATATTTTTTGATATATTATTATTAAAAGCTGCTGATATATTTAAATTAGCAATTATTTTTAGTAAAGTGGATTTTCCAGTTCCAGATTGGCCAATAATTATAGTCCATTGATCTAGCTTTATCTCTAATTCAACATTAGAAAAAAGCTCATCTTTATTTAAACTAAGACTTCCATTTAATGAAAAAGATGAACTTTTTATCATTTATTTACTCAAATATTTCTATAGCCATTTTATCATAGGATAATTTTTTTTTAATTAATCCTTCAACGTATAGAAACTCTTCAAATCTATTATATCTGCCTTTATCTAATGCGGCTGGTCTTAGAGCAAACCTAGGTATCGTGTCAAACCATGCTCTCCTATTTAATTCATTATTTAATTCTTTAGAATAATTTGCAAAAATATCCCAGCTTTCATCAGGATGATTTATTATATATTGTGTAGCTTTTTCTATTGAGTTTAAAAATTTTATAAGAACTTTTTTATTAATATTTTGATTGTTTACAATAAATATTAACTCATCATACGGAGGCACACCTTCTTCTTCAATATAAAAACATTTTCCTTCAACCCCTTCAATTTCCATTTGGTTTAGTTCAAAATTTCTATAAGCACCTATTACTGCATCAACTTGTTTGCTCATAAGGGCGGGGGACAATGACCAATTAACATTTATATATTCAACTTCGTTTTTATTAATATTTGCTTTTTTAAGGATTGCACTTAACAAGGCTTGTTCCATACCTGCAATTGAATAGCCTATTTTTTTATTTTTTAAGTCAGACAATTTTTTTATTGGTCCGTCTTTGAGAACTAATAAACAATTTAGAGGAGTGGCGATCAATGTTCCAACTCTAACTAGAGGCAAACCTTCATGTACTTGCATATGTAATTGAGGTTGGTAAGAAATGGCAATATCAGCTTTACCTGCGGCTACTAACTTAGGAGGATCTGAAGGGTTCGCAGGTGGTATAATTTCAACTTCTAAACCTGCTTCTTTAAAGAGGCCTTTTTCATTTGCTATAATAACTGGGCCATGATCTGGGTTTATAAACCAGTCCAATAATAATGTAACTTTTTCATTAGCTAATGCACTATTAAATAATAAAGAAATAATGACAAAAAAGAATATAGTATAGTTTTTCATGTTTTCTCCCTACGTTGGTACTAGCCAACAGGTTCAAAGGGTATATATCTCAGCCTTATTATTAGGCACCCCTGATAGTTATATATAGATACAATATAGATATATATAATTATGTGAAGTCTAATTTCATAAACCTCTAATATTTACTATTTAGCTCTCTTAATAATATTCTAATTAACACATTATTACTAGTTAATTTATAAAAAGCATATATTTTAACCACATAAAATTTAATATTGCTTATTTTTTAATCAATATTAAATTTACAATACTTTTTTTTGAGGTAATGCAATACTTTAGTAGTTGGCACAAAACATGCTTGTATATATGAATAAGAAGTATTGTAATTTTATAGAACAAAATAAGGAAAAATAGATGGAAACTCAAGATATAGCGTTTATATTTAATACATTTTCATTTTTAGTAAATGGAATACTAGTAATGTTGATGGCTGCAGGTTTTTGTATGCTGGAAGCAGGAATGGTAAGGACAAAAAGTGTAGCAACTATATGCACAAAAAATATTGTATTATATTCAGTGGCAGGGCTTTTATACTTTTTAGTAGGTTATAATTTAATGTATTCTGGAGTCGATGGAGGTTTTATTGGAACATTTAGTCCTTTTGATGTTGCTGATCCTTCTGTTGAAACTTCAGATTCTGGATATGCAGGTGCATCAGATTGGTTTTTTCAAATGGTATTTGTTGCAACCGCAGCTTCAATAGTTTCAGGAGCCGTTGCGGAAAGAGTTAAATTATGGTCATTTTTATTAATTGTGGTTGTTTTAACAGCAATAATTTATCCAATTCAAGGCTCCTGGACTTGGGGTGCAGGATGGCTATCAAACATAGGGTTTAGTGATTTTGCCGGTTCTACTATTGTTCATTCTGTAGGTGGATGGTGTGCACTAGCAGGCTGTATAGTCCTAGGAGCAAGAAAAGGTAAATACTCTAAAAGTGGTGGTGTTAATCCAATGCCAGCATCAGCCTTACCTTTAGCTACATTAGGAACATTTTTATTATGGTTTGGTTGGTTTGGTTTTAATGGAGGTTCACAGCTTGCTCTTGGTTCTGTAGCAGATGCAAGTGCAATGGCTAGAATATTTTGTAATACTAACTTAGCAGCTGCTGGAGGAGTTGTAACAGCTTTAATCTTGTGTCAAATTTTATACAAAAAAGTTGATTTAACATTTGTATTAAATGGTGCATTAGGCGGACTAGTTTCTATAACTGCAGAGCCTTTAGCTCCAACATTTTTATCAGCAGTAGTAATTGGAGGTATAGGTGGAGCATTAGTTGTATTTACAGTGCCCTTATTAGATAAGTTTAAAATTGATGATGTAGTAGGAGCAATACCAGTACATTTAGTTTGTGGTATTTGGGGAACATTAGCAGTTCCGTTAACGAATTCTGATGCTAAATTTAGTATACAGTTAATTGGTATATTATCTATTGGCGCATTTGTTCTTATTTCCAGTTTTATATTATGGTATGCAGTTAAAGCTATTTTAGGTGTTAGATTATCAGACGAAGAAGAAAAAGATGGTGCTGATAAAACTGAAATTGGCCTTAATAGTTATCCAGAATTTATTAAGTAAGTTCAATTATTTCAGGGGCAGTATTTCGCTGCCCCTTATTATTTAAATATTAAATAATTTAATTAGTTAATGTGTTTAAAAATACTTAATATATAACATCTAAGTATATTTAAAATACTTATTAATAAGCTATATTATTTAAGGAAATTAAATGACAATAACATATGATTCTAAAAAGAATAATTTCAAAAATAATGAAAAAATAGAATTTACAAAAAAATATTCTAACGATACTAAAGATGCATTAGAGTTTAATCTGTTAGACAAAAATGATAATATAGATTTTCATAAATGGTGTTTAATGAGATTAGAATGGACTGTTTCTCTTTCTAGAGCGCCTATACATCAGCCAGAGAAGTGGTGGAGCCAAACTATAGATCATAGATTAATAGCCTTGTTAGCTGTAAATAGTAGATACAATTCTCTTCCAACTCAATATTGCCAGGATATAAATAACCAGTTTTATGTTACTATGAAGACTGTACATAATTTATGTTCAGCAAGTCATACGACATTGCAAAAAATCATTAGGGATGGAATGCATAGGAAAGATTTAATAGCATTAAAAATAGATTTAGGTGATAAGAGACAGTCAATTTTTACAGCTAGTGACAAATTAGTTAAAGGTATACAAAATATCAAATCTTGGGCAGGTTTGTAAAAAAACACATCTAATTTACTATACAGAATTACAATAAATAATTTTATATATTATAAAAAAGGGTAATAAATCACCTCTTTTTTTTTATTTATACGAGTATAATAATATTTGGCAATTATCTTGCTCTATTTAAACACAGAGTTCTTGACCCTATTATTATGAAGTTATTTGCGGCAAAACCTATCATTCATTTACTGTTTTATAATTTAAAATTTGATGCATAAATACATCTGACTTTGAGGTAATGTTGCGTTTTTGCAGCATAGTAAAAATAACAATTGAGGAGATATTATGAATAAAATATTAATAAGCTTATTAACAATGATTTTTATCACATTATCAAGTATTGCAAATGCTGATGTTAAAATTAGTGGTTTTATGCAACACATTATAGGAATGGGTGATGAAGTAGATGGAGGAGTTACTAATAAATTTACAAGATTTTCAATGGCAGCAGATACAACAACTAATAATGGTTGGACTGTTGGTGGATCATTTACATTAAGTGTTCAGCCGCTATTAAGTGGTGCATCAGATGCTTATCTACCATCCAGTAACTCTGTTTATATCCAAACAGACATGGGAACACTTACAATTGGTAGCACAGCAGATGCTGCTACAATATTAGTGCCAAGAGTTGGTGCTATGGTTCCAGGAGATGGACATGATGGATATTATCAAGCGTTGTTTGACTCAGGAATAACTGCGACCTCAGATACAGGGTGGGCAGAAGTTTATTATGCACAAGCTAGTAATAGAGTAAATTACTCTTTGCCTTCAATAAATGGTTTTTCTGTAAGTGTTACATATACTCCAGATTTATCATTTAATACAAGTACAACAAATGCTAGACAGCAAGCCGATGAATCTTCTGTACATGGTGAAGCAGTACATATAGCTGCTGCATATGAAGCAGAAATAGAAGAAATCTCTTACGTTGTAGGTATTGCATCAATTTCTGGTAACTCAATAGGTACAGCTTCTACTTATGGTGCTAATGATTTATCAGTTATAACAGGCGGTATTAAAGCTACTATAGGCAATATCACACTGGGTGCTCATGCATATGACCATGGAGAGAGTTTTGGACGCACAGGAGATGCTAATAAAGCATCCGATGCTGGTTATACTTTTGCTATGGAATATGCAATGGGTAATATTACAGTCGGCGCTGGTTATGCACATCAAGAAAAAGTAGTTGGTGGAGCTTCTTCTAATGTATTAGAAGACACTAACACATATTTTGGTCTTGGTTATAATTTAGGTGGTGGAGTAAATACTTGGGCTCAACTTTCTAATATGGACCATAGCGATGGTGATCATGCAACTACAGAAGTTGATCCGCAAATTTTGATGGCTGGAATATCATTAGGGTTTTAGGCAATTAATTATTGTTTCTATCTTTTTAATCCTCCAAAGAACAAAATATAGAAGCATAATTGAGTAATTTTATATTCTCCTCCCCAGGAATAAAATTACTTAAAAAAGGAGGCAATAAATTGCCTCCTTTTTTTATTTTTATATGCTATAATATATGTTGTAATATTTAGGGGAGGTAGATTATGACAGATATTCAGGTTAGTGATTTAGTTAAACTTCAAGCATGGGATACTCCAACTATTTGTAACGCCCTAGATTTGGCAGCTCCTAATAGAAGATCTATTGGTTTTACAACAAGTCCTTTGGTTCCGGTTGGAATTCATGGCTCTGTATGTGGGTATGTGAAAACAGCAAAAATAAGTGGAAAAAATAAACTACTAGATAATGCAACGGAAATTAGAACATCATATTATAAGTATGTATCTGAAAAACTTAAACCCTCTATAGTCTTAATAGAAGATGTTGACAATCCTGAAGGTTTTGGTGCTTTCTGGGGAGAAGTAAATAGTGCTATACACTTAGGGCTTGGTGTTAAAGGTTTAATTACTAATGGTGTCATTAGAGACTTAGATCAATGGGCAAATGGTTTTTCTGCATTAGCAGGTTCTATAGGGCCGAGTCATGCTTATACGCAAGTTTTAGAATATTCTACAGAGGTTAATATATACGGAATGCAAGCTAATGATTCTGATATAGTGCATTTTGATAAGCATGGAGCCGTTATTATACCTAAAGATGTTGTTACGTTATTACCTAGTATTATTGAAAAACAAATGGATAAAGAAGCTTTTATATTAGAGGCCGCTCGCTCTCCAGATTTTGATATAAATAAATTATTATTGGCTATGAAAAATGCTGCAGAAATTCATTAGTTTATTTTAAGGTTTAAGGATTAATCTTCCAATAACCTCTCTTTTTTCAATTTTTTTAAGCGCTTTTATAGCATCTCTTAAAGGTATTGAATCATGAATTATAGGAGTAATTAAACCTTTATTAGCAATATTTAATATTTTGTTCATAGCAGGTTTTTTTAAATTTGGGTACTTTCTAAAATATTCTCCAGCTCTAACTCCAAGTACAGAGATGCCTTTTATAAGAGGAATATTTATTGGAAGGGAAGGAATAGATCCACTGGCAAAACCCACAATTAATATTTTTCCACCCCATTTAATTGTTTTTAATGCATTTAAAAAATATTCTCCACCAATAGGGTCATAGATGACATCAACTCCTTCTTTTTCTGTGATTTCAGCTACTTCGTTAATCATGTTGTCATATCCTAGTGCATACTTTGCTCCAGCCTTAATAGCTATTTCTTGCTTACTTTTAGTGCTGCATATTGCAATTACTTTTGCTCCTATAGCATTAGCTAATTGAATAGCTGCAAGTCCTACGCCTCCAGCAGCTCCTAATATAAGTATAGTTTGTCCTTCTAAAATATTAGCTCTTTCCACAAGGGATACGTATGCTGTTTGGGATGCCACACTAAATCCTGCGGCCTGTTCATATGTAAAATTATTAGGAAATACTTTAAGGTCGTCAATATTTGCTATTACCTCCTCAGAATATCCGCCAAATCTCATTTGGTAAATCACTTTTGTTCCTATAGAATATTCATTACTATTGGATTCAGATATAATTCCAGATAATTCCATTCCTGGTATAAAGGGTAGGGAGGGTTTTAATTGATATTTACCTTCTACCATTAGTTTATCTGGAAAATTTATTCCGCAGGCTTTAACTTGAATTCTAACTTGATTATTCTTTAATGGAATCGAACTAAAAGAGGAGTATTTTAAATCATCAATTGGCCCAAAGTTATTACACACAATTGCATTATATTTATTTTTAAGCATAAATTAATTTTGTAACTTATAAGTTTTAGAAGCATTATCATGAAAAAGTTTTGCTCTTTCACTTTGTGAGTAATCTTTTGTAAGTTCTTTAAACCCATTCCATAAATTTACGTAACTGCAACTAATTTTATCTACTGGAAAGTTTGATTCAAACATGCATCTGTCTATACCAAATAGGTTCAGAGTTTTATCGTAATATCTTTTTGTTCTATTAATTAGTTCGCTTCCAGATGGTGCAGAGCTATTTTTATGCCAATCAAATCCATTAATTTCCATTGCTATACCCCCAAGTTTTGCAACAACATTCTCACATTTGGAAAGTTCTATAATTTGCTTTTCCCAAAAATTATACGTTTCATCTTCTTTATTAGAGAATGAGCCAATACCTAAAGGTCCTCCAAAATGATTTAAAATTATTGATGTATTAGGAAACTTTTTAGCTAATTCAATTAATTGAGGTAATTGAGGGTGATAACACCAAGCTTCAAATGATAAATTTCTTGATTCTAAATGTGCAAAACCTTTTTGAAAATTATCATTGATATAAACACCTTCTATTGGACGTGCTCGTGAAACTGGAATGGTTCCATCAGGATGCATTGCTGCCTGTGATCTAATACCTTTAAATCTATCCGAAGCAATATTTAGATGTTTATCTAAAATATTTGCAACTCTATCTCCAATTAATAGAGGGGCGCTTCCAACTATTCCAGCTGCTATTTTAGTGTTTCCATATGCTCCAGAATTGCTCATAGCAGCTATTCCATTAACAAATGTAGTTTCATTAATTACTTGTTCTTCAATAGAATGTTCAGGGTTATACATGGCGCCGCATTCTATAAAAACAGTGGAAACTATATTATGTCCGGAATTTGTGTCACTTAGTATTTCTGGTAAGAGATAGGTGGGTTCAACTGAATCTTTCTTGAAATCCCATAAATGATGATGCGGATCACAAATAGGCAAATCTGGTTCTAATGCTTTTTCCTTATTTGTATTAAGCCATTGTTCATTAGTGCTCATTATTTCTCTCTTTATTATTAAATTTTAACTAATCTTTTTCCTTTATTATCACCGTTTAATAATCCAATTAGAGCCATAGGTGTGCTTTCTAATCCATTCATTATATCTTCTGCAGGAATTATTTTATTTTGATTTATCCAGTTTAAAAGATTCTTTTCTGCCTCTTCTTGTTCTTTTTCATTGAAATCCATAACTATAAACCCTTTAAGCGTAAGCCTTTTTGTTACAATGAGTCCTGGAACACCCCTCGGACCATTTTGAGGGGACGCTTGGTCATATTGAGATACTGCACCACAGCATATTATTCTGCCAAAGTTATTCATAGCAAATAATACGGATTCAAATATTGGGCCTCCTACATTATCAAAATATACATCAACCTTTTCTGGGCATAAAGATCTTAAATCTTTAATAAAATTGTCATTTTTATAGTTTACTACTCCATCAAACCCTAATACGTCTTTAAGCCATGAAGCTTTTTCATCAGAACTAGTTATTCCAATTACCTTGCAACCTTTAATTTTTGCTATTTGACCTGCAACGTTACCAACAGCACCTGCAGCAGCGGAAATCAATACAGTTTCTCCTTTTTTAAGATCTGCAAGACCTAGACCAAAGTAGGCAGTTTTACCTGTTATACCGAGGACACTCATGTGAAGGTTTTCAGATGCTTTTATAGATGTTTTTATTAATTCTTTTGCATCTCTAATAGCATAATTTTGCCAACCTAAATCTCCTTCAACATAATCACCTATATTAAAATTATTATTATTAGTAGCTATTACTTTACCTAGTGCGTATCCACCCATAACATCTCCAGGAAGTATTTGGCTTCTGTAGGTTCTTCCCTGCATCCATGCACGATTAGCAGCATCTATAGAGATATATACTACTTCTACTAAAACTTGGTTGTGATCTAAATCTTTCACTTTAGAATTTTTAAATTCAAAATTATCTTCTAGTAATTTATCTTTGGGAGAACTTTTAAGGTATATTTGTTTATTCGTTAAAGAAGATATATCTAGCATCCTAAAGATTCCTTTAGTTCAGTAAAACTATCTACAATTATATCATGATGAGCATTTGCAGTTGGATCGGGTGGTCCTTCTTTTCCCCATTCTAAAGGTCTTTTTACAAATATAGTTTTAAATCCAACTTTTTTAGCAGCATCTAGGTCAAAATTATGACACGCAACCATTCCACATTCACTAGGTTCTAACTGTAGCCATTTTGCTGCAGTTTCATAAGCTTCAGGAAGAATTTTATATTTGCCAATGCCTTCACAAGAAAATACGGCATCCCAGGTAAGATTATTTTTTCTTGCTGTATCAATAATTAATTTAAAACTCAGTAATGTAAAAGATACACATAAAAATTGTTTTTTTAAACTAGGTAAAACGTCTGGAAAATCATCCCATACCTTAAAGTTATGAGGAGCATTATAAGCAATGTCATAAAGGTTCTTTTCTGTAAATGCAGATAAATTAAATTCAGAAACTATCTCTTCTAGAGCTATTCTATGTCCTCCATCAAAGTTATATTCAGGTTTATTATGTTCTCCTAAATTTAAAACAGATTTAAGAGATCTTCTTCTAAGTTCATTAGTTATACTTGCCCAATCTTTTTTAATTCCATGCTCTTCTCCTGCTTTTTCAAACGCATTCTTAAAACCTGTATGCCAGTCTAAAATTGTTCCACCAGTATCAAATGTAAGCGCTTTGATATCTTTAATTGACATGTATTAATCCTTTTATTAATAATTAAATTTAATAGTTATCTACCTGTAAATACTGGCTTTTCTTTTGCTATGAATGATTTGGCAGCATTTTGGTGATCTTCCGTATCTCTGCATAATGTTTGATATAATGCTTCACTATCTAAAGATGCATTTAAATCGCCTTTTTCAGCTAAATTCATATTATGTTTCATATATCTATAAGCTGTTGATGGTCCTGTTGCAATTTGTTCTACAATTTCATTGGCAACACTTTGCAGGTTTTCTTCACTTGCTACTCTGTTGATTATGCCTAATTCTTTTGCTTCATTTGCAGTTAGCACACTAGATAAATAATATAATTCTCTAGCTCTTGCTGTACCAATCATTTGCGTTAGAAAAAATGTACCTCCAAAATCTCCAGGAAAGCCTGCTTTAGCAAAAGCCGTAGTAATTTTGGCATTTTCACTAGCTATCCTCATATCACAAGCTAAAGCAAGGGATAAACCAGCACCTGCTGCTGCTCCAGGTAAGATAGCTATTGTAGGTATTGGCATTTCGTGTAATATTCTAGAAGCTTCCATCATACGTCTAAGATTATTTGTTTTTTCTTGAGTTGTTTCCTCTTCATTATCTCTTTCGGCCATATCTTTAAGGTCTCCACCAGCACAAAAGGCATTGCCTGCACCAGTAAGAACTAAAGCTCTTACAGAGCTATCATTTTCTGCTTTTATTAGCTCATGATATAAAGTATTTAACATATCATGACTTAAAGCATTTCTTCTTTCTGGGCGGTTAAAAGTTATTTTTAAGATAGAATTTTCTTTGTTTACAATTAAGTCATTAGTCATTATTTTATCCTTTATTTTAATTTTAATTAATAGCTTGATTGCCTCTAATCAATTTTCCTGGAAGCTCTCCAGTAAACTCTCCATTATGAGAGACTTCTATTCCCTTAACAAAAGTATGATCATAGCCATTAGACTTTTGTATTAATCTTTTTCCACCTGCAGGTAAGTCATAACTTAATGATGGTTTAGTTAAAGATATTTTGTCATAATCTATAATATTAATATCCGCACGCATTCCTTTTAATAAGGCACCTCTGTCATTTAAACCATAGGTTTGTGCAGTCTTAAGAGTTTGTTTAGATACAAGGTGTTCTAAGTTCAGTAATTTTCCTCTTGTTCTATCTCTAGACCAGAAGGGGACCATAAAGGTTGGATAACTTGCATCACAAATTGTAGCTACATGAGCACCAGCGTCACCTACACCGCAAATTGTATGCTCTGATTCAAGCATTTCGGCTATTACATCTAAATTATTATGAGTATAATTTTCAAAGGTGTGCATTAAAAATTCATCATTATCAGAAGAAATAAAATGATTAAGCATTATCTCCCATGGACTTTTGTTTAATTCTGATGCTAGAGAAGTTATACTCATCTCTTTAGTAGGTTCATAGTTTAGAGGTTCTTTTAATAAATAAGTTAGAGAAAAAGTTTGCTTTATCCATTTAGTATGAGCATTTTCTGGAATATCATTTATTAAACTATTACGAATGTCCATGTTATTATTTATTAATTTATTTCGTTCTTTAGCTGATAAATGTTTAATTTTTTCCCATATTTTATGACTAGAAAACGGATTCACACTAGTATTAAACCCCATTAATACTCCAATAGGGCGACTTCCAACTTGCCCTGTAGTGCTGATACCTTTTTTATTAGCCTCTGCTATATGTTTTAATGTATCTCTCCATCTTTCAGGAAAATCATTATATTGTATAAGAAGGACAGATAAAGGTTGTCCAGAATGTTTTGAAGCTTGAATTAATAACTCCATTTCGCCAGGACCCATATCTGAATTACACTGTAAAAGACCTTTTTTTGTATTTTTTAATGCTTCCGCTATACCTGCTAGTTCTTTATCATCTGCGCTTAAACTAGGAATAAGGTTTCCATCTGCAGATTTATGTTTTGTAGTTCTTGATGTTGATATTCCAAGTGCCCCAGCTACAAGTGCTTCTTCTAACAAACTTGTCATTTTTGAAATTTGTTTTTCATCTGGTTTAGATAAATGGTTTGCTCCATCTTCTCCCATAACAAAAAAACGTAACGCAGAATGAGGAACTTGTGTTCCTATATCCATTATTCTTTTTGATTTTTCTAATGTATTTAAATATTCTGGAAAAGATTCCCATGAAAAATCTATACCTTCTGATAAGACTGATTCTGGAATATCTTCAACGCCTTCCATTAGATTAATTAAATAATTTTCACTTCCTTTTTTAACTGGAGCAAAGCCCACGCCACAATTTCCAAAAACGCATGTAGTTACACCGTGCCATGATGATGGAGTGAGATATGGGTCCCATGTTGCTTGCCCATCATAATGAGTATGTATATCTACCCATCCAGGTGTTACTAATTTTCCTTCTGCATTTATAGTTCTTTTAGAGTTTTCTGATATTTTACCTACTTCACAAATCATACCATCAGTTATAGCTATATCAGAAAGTATTTTTGGAGAACCTGTTCCATCTATTACAGTGCCATTTTTAATAATCAGATCATGCATATGAAGTATCCTAAATTAATAAAATAAGTATTACAATATAGTTCTTTTTATGGCTTTATTCCAACCATTTCTATACTTTTTAATTTCTTCATCTTCCATATTAGGAATAAAGCTTTTATGCAATTGCCAAAAAACCTTAGTTTCTTCTATAGAGGAATATAAGCCGGAGCCTATAGAGGCTAATATAGCTGCTCCTTTAGAGGTTGTTTCCGCATTGTTTGATTTTTCTATTTTTACATTACTTATACTTGATAAAAATTGTAGCAGCCAGTCATTAGTGCTCATGCCTCCATCTACTCTAACTATTTTAGGTTGTTGTCCATCCGCTGTCATTGCATCAAATAAATCTACACTTTGATAAGCTACGGCTTCTAGTGCGGCTCTCACTATTTCAGCTTTACCGGAAGATCCTGTTAAGCCAACTATTGTGCCTCTAGCATCTGGTTTCCAATGAGGGGCACCTAACCCTGTAAAGGCAGGAACAAAATAAACACCATTATTATCTTTAATACTTGCAGCCAAATATTCACTATCATTTATATTTTGAATTATTTCTAATTTATCTCTAAGCCATTTCATAGTTGATCCAGAAGTAAAAATTGATCCTTCAAGAGCATAGCTTGTAGTATTATTAATTTTATAAGCAATTGTACTAAGAAGTTTATTTTTACTTTTTAATGGTTTTTTTCCTGTATTAGCTAGGATAAAACATCCTGTTCCAAATGTAGCTTTAATATCACCAGGGTTAAAACAATTTTGTCCTATAGCTGCAGATTGTTGATCTCCAATCATAGCATTAATAGGAATAGTCTTTTCTGTAATGTTTTTACTTGTTGCACCAAATTCAAATATATTATCTTTTACTTCAGGTAATATATTTAATGGAATTTTAAAGATTTCTAATAATTCATTATCCCACTTATTGTCATGAATATTATATAAACTTGTTCGTGATGCATTTGTTGCATCTGTATAAAAACTTTTTCCATCGGTTAATTTAAATAATAGAAAAGTATCAATAGTTCCTACGCATAATTTATTACTTAAGGCTAATTGCTTTGCATTATCTATATTATCTAATATCCAAGATATTTTTGTTGCCGAAAAATAAGGGTCTAGAAGTAAACCTGTCTTATTATTGATTGTTTTATTTAATCCATTAATAATTAACTCATTACATTTATCTTTTGTTCTGCGATCCTGCCAAACAATTGCGTTATATAAAACTTTTCCTGTATCTTTATTCCACGCAACTATAGTTTCTCTTTGGTTTGTTATGCCTATAGATAAAACATTAATATTTTTTGATTTTGCATAAGAAATAATATTTTTAGTAACTAATAAAGTTTTTTTCCATAGATCATTCGCATCTTGCTCTACCCATCCATTGGCAGGATATAAAGTATCGATACTTTCTTGTTCAATATGAATTGTTGAAAATTTTTTATCAAACAAAACAGCTCTTGTAGAAGATGTACCTTGGTCAATTGCAATAATAGCATCCTGCATAAAAAAACCTTACTTTTATAAAAATAGTATATATATTATATAAATTAATCATTACATATAAATTAAAAATTTGGGATATAATAATGAACTTACCTTCTATACTTAATAAAAAAAATTTTTCCGTACCTGTTATTGCCGCTCCATTATTTATTATATCTAATCCAGAATTAGTCATAGCCCAATGTAAAGCAGGAGTTTTAGGTTCTTTCCCGGCTTTAAATGCAAGACCACAAGAATTATTGGATGATTGGCTGGCACAAATCACAGAAGAGTTAGCAACATTTAAGACAAAAAATCCTGATGTAACTGTGGCTCCCTTTGCGGTTAATCAAATTGTACATAGATCTAACGATATTAGATTAGATAAAGATATGGAAATGTGTGTAAAATATAAAGTTCCTGTTGTTATTACTTCATTAGGAGCAAGGCCGGAAGTTAATGATGCTATTCATAGTTATGGAGGTATAGTTTTGCATGATGTGATTAATAATAGGTTCGCTCATAAAGCTATTGAAAAAGGAGCCGATGGCCTTGTTGCAGTTGCAGCTGGAGCAGGGGGGCACGCAGGAGTAACATCTCCTTTTGCTTTGGTTCAAGAAATTAGAGAATGGTTTAAAGGACCATTAGCATTATCAGGGTCAATAGCTACTGGAAATGCTGTTTTAGCTGCAGAAGCAGCGGGTGCAGATTTTGGTTATATTGGATCTGCATTTATAGCAACAAAGGAAGCTAATGCTAATGATGGCTATAAAAATGCAATTACTCAATATGCAGCTGATGATATCGTTCATACTAATTTAATTACTGGCGTTCATGGAAATTATTTGAAACCTTCTCTAGCTAGTGCTGGTTTTGACCCTGATAATTTACCTACAAGTGATCCTAGTAAAATGGATTTTGGTCCTGAGGGAATGGAAAAGAAAAAAGCTTGGAAAGATATTTGGGGTTGTGGTCAAGGTATTGGTGCAATTAAAGATGTGCTTTCAACTGAGGGATTAGTAAATCGTTTGAAACAAGAATATGAAGAAGCGAGAGATAAAATAATAAATACTGCTGCTTAGAAGATAAATTAATCTTGGGAGTTACTTAGTAATGAAATTATCATTTCCACCTCAAGAGTTAGATGTAGAAAAAAGAGAAGATGGAACTTTAATTTTAAGGTCTCCAATAAAACTTGAAGAATGCGAAATTAATGTTGGTAATAAATTTAAAAAAACTTGTGAACAAGTCCCTGAAAATATTTGGTTAGCGGAAAGGGAAAATGGAGAATGGACCAAATTATCTTATAAAAAAGCTTTAAAAAATATAAACAGCATCTCCCAATATATAATTGATAATGGTTTAAATCAAAAAAAACCTATTATGATTTTATCTGGAAATAGTATAAATCATGGATTGTTAAATGTAGCTGGTCTATTTTGTGGGGTTCCAGTTGCTCCCATATCTGTTGCCTATTCTTTAATGAGTAGTGATTATGCAAAATTAAAACATTGTTTTGAATTAGTTGATCCAGGTTTAATTTTTGTAGAAGATGGAATAATGTTTGAAAAGGCTCTCGAAAACCTTCCTTTAGATAATATTAAAGTAATTTGTACAAAAAACCCTGTTTTAAAATATAATATGGAATTATTTAAAAATTTATTATGTGTAGCTCCTAATAATGAAATTGAAAAAACTTATAATGCAGTTACTCCAAGCTATATTGCAAAATATTTATTTACTTCTGGTTCTACGGGAATGCCAAAGGGAGTAATTAATACGCAAAAAATGCTTTGTGTTAATATGCAGCAGGGGCATCAAGTAAGACCTCAAGAGTTTGGAGAAAGTATAATTGTAGATTGGCTTCCATGGAATCATACCATGGGAGGAAACCTTTCATTAAATGGAATATTTTGGAATGGAGGGACTATGTATATTGATAATGGAAAACCTATTCCTTCATTATTTTTAAATACAATTAAAAACCTTAAAGAAATCTCTCCAACTTCATATGGATCAGTTCCTGCTGGTTTAGCTATGTTGTTAGAGGCTTTGAAATCAGACAAAGATCTATGTAAATCATTTTTTAAAAACTTAAGTTTTATATCTTATGGTGGAGCATCGCTGCCTTCCGAAATTTGGTATGGAATTAGAGATTTAGCAAAAAACACTACAGGTAATGATATAGATCTTGTTAGTGGATGGGGTTCTACTGAAACTGCGCCTTTATCAACATCAACATATTTTAAATTAGATAAACCAGGCAATATAGGTTTACCAGTTCCTGGAATAGAAATAAAAATGATTCCTGTAGGAAATAAAATGGAGTTAAGAGTAAAAGGCCCTAATGTGACTCCAGGATACTTAAAGAGGGATGATTTAACTAAAAAAGCATTTGATGAAGAAGGTTTTTACATAATTGGAGATGCGGGAAGGTTAGTAGATGCCAATGATCCTAGTAGAGGTATAGATTTTGATGGAAGAGTAGTTGAAAACTTTAAAATGCTTACTGGAACTTGGGTAGATGTAGGGAGCCTTCGATTAGCAGTTGTTAATTCATGTGCTCCATTACTGCAAGACGGTTTGGTAACTGGTCATGATAAAAATTATTTAGGGTTTCTGGCTTGGCCTAATATAGAGGCCTGTAAAAAATTCTTAGGTCAAGAATTAGAAGTTAAAGAAATTATCAATCATCCTCTATTGAGAGAAGAAATTAAAAGAAATATAGTTATACATAATAAAAATTTCCCAGGGTCCAGTACAAAAATTAAAAAACTTATTCTTATGCATATTCCTCCATCATTTGATAATAATGAAATAACAGATAAAGGCTATGTTAATCAGTCTTCTGCTTTAGCATCTAGAGCAGATTTAGTTAATAAATTGTATGATAACTTAAATAATAGTGAAGAGGTTATAGTAATTTAACTATACTTCTAACCATTCTTTTCTTATGTCTTTATTTGCTTCTAATTCTTTAGGAGTGCCTTCAAAAACCATTTCTCCATGGCCCATTAGATAAACCCTTCCAGCTAATCTTAAGGCTATAGTAAGTTTTTGCTCAACTAAAAGTATAGAAATACCTTTGCTTGCAATCTTTTTTAAAAGT
The DNA here is from genome assembly GCA_002684605.1 of Candidatus Pelagibacterales bacterium. The sequence continues at coordinate 87,102 of NYVM01000065.1, forward strand.
TCAGCAACAGTTTCAACCATTTGAGGAGATAAGCCTTCTGTAGGTTCATCTATCATCATAAACTCAGGGTTGCCCATTAAACACCTACAAATTGTAAGCATTTGTTGTTCTCCGCCGGACAATGCTGAAGCATTTACATTAGCTCTTCTTTCTAGGTTTGGAAATAAAGAAAACATTTCTTCAACGGACCAATCTGCTTTAGCTTTTTTGTCTTTTACACCTAATAAAAGATTTTCTTTAACAGTTAAAGTTGGAAATACATCTCTATTTTCAGGAACATATCCTATACCTTTTAATGCTATATCATGCGTAGCATTTCCTACTATTTCATTATCCTTATATAAAATTGATCCTGTTGTTGGAACTAAGCCCATAATTGATTTAACTAAAGTAGATCGGCCTACACCATTTCTTCCAAGTAGGGCAATTATTTCTCCTCTATTGATAGATAGGTTTACCCCCCTAAGTATGTGAGATTTTCCATAATATGCATGAAGGTCTGTTACTTTTAACATTATTTAATGATCCTCTGTTCCAAGGTAAGCTTCCTGAACAGCTTTATTCATTCTTATGTTTTCAGGAGTATCTGTTGCAATAATTTGTCCATAAACAAGAACTGATATTCTATCCGCTAAGTCAAAAACTACACCCATATCATGTTCAACTACAACTAAGGTTCTATTTTCCGATATTTTTTTTATTAAGTTTACAGCTCTTTCTGTTTCTGAGTTAGACATACCAGCAGTTGGTTCATCAAGCATAAGTGTATCGGCACCACCTGCAATAGTTATCCCAATTTCAAGAGCTCTTTGATCAGCATAACTTAAAAGGCCTGCAGGTAGTTGTGCGCAATGCTGTAAGTTGACTTCCTCAAGTATAATATTAGTTTTTTCATTTAACTCTTTGCTTTTATTAACAAGTTTTATAATAGAATACTTGAAATCTAAAGACCATAATATTCCACATCTAATATTTTCATATACTGACATTTTAGGAAAAATATTAGTTACTTGGAAACTTCTTGCTAAACCTTTTCGATTTATTTGATGAGGTTCTAAGTTATTTATCTTCTCTCCATTTAAAGTAATTTTTCCTGAAGTTACTTTATAATGACCAGATATTAAATGGAATAGGGTAGACTTTCCTGCTCCATTTGGTCCAATAATTGCATGTCTTTCATTTTTTTGAATGTCTAAATTGAGATTTTGTATAATTTTAGCTTCACCAAAAGATTTAGAAACATTACTTAATTTCAAGGAAACACTCATTTAGATATCTCCGTCTTTACAACAGATATCGCATTATCCCAACTTTCTTTTGCCATTGGGAATGTTCTTTTAGATAAAAATATACCTAATAAAATTAATGCTATAAATAGCAACCAAGACATTATGCCATTAGCATTAAACACCGTCCAAAATATTATAACTTCTCCTTCACCTTTAGATATTAGGGAACGAAAATATAACATTTCTATTATTCCTATCAAGCCAATAAGTACTGTAATAATACTTCCTATGGCAAATAAATAGGGTTTAATTAAACTAGTTAATAAACTTTTATTTGTTCTAGCTATTGGTCCATGCATAACAATTAATCCGGCTAATCCTCCTGGCGCAAACATAACAATTGCAGAGAATGTAACTCCAAGATATAGAAGCCAGGCCTCTGTAATATCTGCTAAAGTAGAATCTAAATAAGTAAGTCCTATAGCTCCTATTATTGGGCCGAGAAAATGTCCAGCTCCTCCAATAAAAGCCATAAATAAAACTGCTCCTGATTGAACTACACTTACGGATTCAAACCCAATATGCTCAAAGTTAAGAGCATGCAGACTTCCTGCAGCTCCTGCAAACATTGATGACAAAGCAAATGCTTGCCATCTTACTCTTCTAACACTATATCCTATGAATGCTGCCCGCTCAGGATTGTCTCTAACTGCATTACTCATCCTTCCAAAGGGTGTTTTTGTAATAATATACATTAATGCAACAGTTACTAAGACCCAAAATAATATTAAATAATACACTTCTATTTGAGGGCCAAAAGATACTCCAAATGGCTCCGGTCCAACCATTCTATCTGTTTGTATACCGTCCTCTCCATTAAAGAATATAACAAATATAAGTGTCATAGCTGTTACCATTTCGCAAAAACCTAATGATATCATGGCGAAAGCAGTACCAGCTCTTCTAGTAGAAACATATCCAACTATAGAACCAAAAAATAACCCAACAATAGCTCCTATAAAAGGAAATAATACTGTTGGAAAGTAGGGAAGAGTTTCTTCTCCTATACCATTTAATATATGAATGGATGCATAACCTGCAAGACCAAAATATATGGCATGGCCAAAGGATAACATGCCTCCTTGCCCTAAAAGCATATTATAGGCCACTGTAAATATAATTAGTACACCCATCTTAGATAATAAAGTAAGAGCAAAAGATGAATCAAAGATTAATGGTAATCCTGCCGCTATAGCTGCAATAATAATCCAGGTAGAAAAAGGTTTAAGTATATTTAGCATTAGACGTCCCTATTTCCAAATAGTCCTCTTGGACGAACTATTAACATTACTACAAGCAATAAATATGGCAAAATTGGTGCTATTTGTGAAATTGTTAAGCCAGTAAGTATGTGCCATAAGCTTTCTAAATCTACGGCATATCCTAAAGTTTCAATAAGACTATTTATAGATAAATCAAGAGATATAGCTGTAGTTTGCAGCACACCTATTAATATAGAAGCTACCAAAGCACCTTTGAGAGACCCTAGTCCGCCAACTACTATTACAACAAATACTATTGGACCAAGAGATAATGCCATTGAAGGCTCTGTTCCTAAAGTGTTTCCAGCTAGCACCCCTGCAAGCCCTGCTAATGCACACCCAAGACCAAACACTGCCATAAATACTCTTGGTACATTATGTCCTAATGAAGAAACTATTTCTGGATGTGTCAATGCCGCCTGTATTATAAGGCCTGCTCTTGTTTTGGTTAAAACACTAAATAGGGCTAGGAATATTACTATTGATACAATTAATGTAAAGATAGCATATGCTTGATATCCCATTCCACTCATAGAAAATAATGTAAAGTCTAAAAATTGAGGAACATGATATCCAACAGGTACTTTGCCCCATACCATTTGAACCAATTCTTCAATTATGTAAAATAACCCAAAAGTAAATAAAAGTTCAGCGACATGTCCGAATTTGTGAACTCTTCTTAATGCATATTTCTCAACCATAGCACCACAGAAAGCTACAATTAATGGAGCTATAAAAAGTGCGGGTACAAAACCAACGTATTTACTTATCTGATAAGCAAAATAGGCACCAAGCATAAAAAATGACGCATGAGCAAAATTTAGAACACCCATCATACCAAAAATTAATGTTAACCCACTTGAAAGCATAAAAAGTAACATGCCATAAAGCAGACCATTAAATAATGTAAAAATAATTACGTCCAATTTTTTATCCTACTACTTTATTAGATTATTTTTTAGGTCTCTTCATTTTGCATGTAGTAGGTAAAGTAATATCAGCCATATCTACCCAACCATCAGTAGCATAAGCCATACCATAATCTTCATTATTATAAATGAATGTTTTTTCCACATCAGTAGAAATATGACTTAGTACCATATCAAAATGCATTTGATGATCTTCTGCTCTCATATGCACTTCTCCATGAGCACCTCTTCCAGTCATACCTTCTAATGCCCATCCAACTGCTGTAGGATCTGCAGACCCTGCTTGTTCTACTGCTGCAGCAAACATTTCTATCATAAACCTCTGTCTATCTGCATAAGGACTTTTATTTGCAAATGTCATGTATTCTTTATCAATTTCTTTTAACCATTCAGGATGAGATGGGTCGTTTTCATGAGATTCTGTTACTTGAACAATAGGATTAAATGTAGATACTTTTACACCCATAGAGTTCATAGCTGCAGGAATACCTGCATATATAGTATAAAATTTTACTTTAAGCTGAGAATTGGCTGTTGCTTTTATTAGCCTCGCAGCATCTGGGCCCCAGTTACCAGTTAATACTGTATCTGCGCCACTCGAAGTAATTTTAGAAACATATGGGTTAAAATCTAAAATTTTACCAAATGGAACTATTAATTCATCTCCTACTATTTCAATTTGTGGTGCTCTTTCAGCTAATAATTTTCTTGCTGCTGCTTGAAAAGATTGTCCATATGCATAATTTTGATTTAAAAGATATACTTTTTTGATACTTGGATCTTTTGTCATTTGAGAAACAAGAGCTGCAACTTTCATATCAACATTTGCATCAAATCTAAAATGATAAAAATTACATAATTCATTAGTAAAAGAGGTTGTTACTGCAGAATGATTAAGGAACATAATTTCTTTTCCAGGGTTTCTTTTATTATGCTTTCCTAATGTTTTAATAATATTTAATGCGTGATTTGAACCAACACCTTGCGTTACATACCTAATATCTTCATCAATTACTTTTCTAAGTTGTTGAATTGTTTTTTCAGCAACCATAGCATTATCATAAGGAACTATCTCAATATGTTTCCCACCTAAAACTCCACCTGCTTTATTAATTCTTTCAGCAAAGAATTCTAAACCTTCTATAAGGTCTAATCCCACTGAAGCTAATGGACCTGACATTGGCTCTATAATAGCTATTTTTATAGTATCTTCTGCTTTAGCAAACGATGCATAAGATATTAAAGTAATAGATAGTAATAATATTTTTACAAATTTAGTTAACATTTTGAATTTCCTCACCCATAATTGAAAATAACATAGAGGATCATATTACATTTGCTAAGCTAAATTTCAATATTTTTTATTAATTTTAAGGATATACATAAATGTTAATCAATAATTTATTTTCAGTTAAGGATAAAGTTGTCCTTGTAACGGGTGGTTCAAGAGGCATAGGGGAAATGCTTGCTTCAGGATATTGTGAGAATGGAGCTAAGGTTTATATATCGGCTAGGTCAAAAGATGTGGTAACTGAAACTGCAAAACGCATATCAGATAGCTATGATTCTGAATGTATTGGAATAGAATGCGATATTTCTTCAATAGAGGGTATAAATAGCCTATGTGATGAAATAAAAAATAAAGAAGACCATTTAGATATTTTAGTAAATAATGCAGGAGCAGCTTGGGCATCTCCAATAGAAATTTTTCCTGAAATTGGTTGGGATAAAGTAATGGATATATGTGTGAAATCAATGTTTTTCCTGACACAAGGTTTATTGCCTATGCTTAAAAATTCTGCCACTAAAGAGGACCCATCTAGAGTTATTAATATTGGTTCTATAGATGGAATTAACAATCCTGAATTTAAAAATTTTTCTTATAGTGCAGCAAAATCAGCAGTACATCATATGACAAAGGTTTTAGCAGCAGAGTTAGTAAAAAAACATATTAATGTAAATGCAATAGCTCCTGGTCCTTTTCCAAGCAAGATGCTTGGTTCAGCTGTAGAATTTAATTATTCAGAATTAGAACAAAGAAACCCAAGAGGTAGAATAGGGACAGCTGAAGATATAGCCGGTTTAGCAATATTTTTGTCATCCAGAGCTGGTGCTTATACAATAGGCGAAGTTATAACTTGTGACGGCGGTTTGGTTGCATCGGCAGGACATGATTTAAGTTAATTTTTTTTCTATATTTTTAATATATTTATGAGAATCAATTTTAAAGTTAGGGTGTTTCTTGAGTTTTTTGAAGTGATTTATGGATAGTTTAAAAGATTTTGATCCCATCTCACTAATTATAGAAGTAATTCCTTTTATGGATTTCTTTAAAGGAATAATTTCTCTATAAAATAGAGAGAACTCACAAAAAAAGCATATGTCTGCTAAGGTAATATTTTTAGAAGTAATAAAACCATATTTTTTATTGTCGCTAAGGGCATTTTCAATACCCGTCATATATGTAATGTAAGCTTCTTTAGCTTCGTTTCTTATTGTTTTGTTGACTGAATTGTTATTAAGAGAAAGTAAATATTTTTGGGAAGATCGGGCAAAAATAAGTGAGGTATCAAGAAAGCTGTCTATTCGAGAGCTTTCATATGGGTTTGAACCATATAAAGTATTATTTTTTGTTTTAAGTCTTGCAACCAATCGCATTATACTATTTGACTCAAAAATACCAATTTTCCCATCTGGACTAAATGCAGCTGGAATTGTTCCATAAGGTTGTAACTCTAAAAAAGCATCAGTTTTGTAAAGTTTAATAGAAAAGCCTGTTTTTCCAGCAGTTGTTTTGTCAGCAAGTCTCGTTTTATCTTCTTCTGTTAAAGGTCTCGCATCAAAATCCCAAAGCCAATCTTTTATTTCAGTAGGTTTTGTGCCTCTTAGTTCAATATTTATATCTAAAAATCTAGCAGTAATAGTAGATTTCCAAATTCTGGGAGTTGGCAAGTAACAAAATATTCTTAATAATGAATCAGAATTTTTTACCATGCTTCTATATCCGGTCTAACTTCAACGTTAAATGACCATGCTGACCTAGCTTGATGTGCTACATGAAAAATTTCTTTAGCTATATCTGCAGGCTTGCAAAAGAAAATATCTTCTTTATCTGCAGCAAATATAGGCCTTGTTCTTGGGGTATCTATAGCGGCATCAACAAGTATATAAGCAACATGAACCCCCTTAGGTCCCAATTCCCTTGCTAAGGATTGTGCTAAAATTCTCTGAGCTGCTTTAGTAGGAGCAAAATATACAAAAGCTGGTTTTCCTCTTAGTGCAGATGTGTTGCCTGTAACAATTATAGAACCAGATTTATTTTCAATCATAGCAGGCGCTAAAGCTCTAGCAAAATAAAGTAATGATTTAGTATTAACATTAAAATTTCTATCTAACTTATCAGGGTTATCATCTAGAAAGCTTCCTGCTAGACCTCCATCTGCAACACCAGCAACAGCATTATGTATAAATATATTTGGATTACCTACTTCTTTAATAACTTTAGAGCATACAACTCTAATTTCCTCCATATTTGAAACGTCACATTTATATGCAAAAGAGTTGGGTATTTCTAATTTTAAACTATTGATAAAATCTATATTTCTAGCGAGCATTACAACTTTATATCCACTATATGAAAATTTTTTAGCGGTCTCTTTGCCGGTTCCAGGACCGACCCCAGCAATTAAGCAAATTTTTTCATTATTTTTCATAGTATCTCTTCCTAAATTTAATCCTTTTTTATAGTTTCAATGAATGAATCTTTCTGCTTAAAAGCTTCATATATTTTAACTAAATTTGGTTTATTTTTTTTCCATTCTTCATTAGGGAATACATTATCTAAAACTAGACAGCATAAGCCAATTGTAACATGAAGCTTATTATAAGATTCTATAAAAATATGTGATTCTTTTTCTAAGAAACTAAGAGATCTTAGAGCTCTTCCTTGCTCATGTTTTATTCCGTCTGGATAGTGAAATTCTTCTGGTTTATAGATTTTTTCTCTAGCTCTAGAAACAATAGATTCAAAAGTTTGTGATGCAATTGAATCTAATGCATATATTTGCCAATAGTCTTCTGAATTTTGTGGAATAAATTCTTTATTATTACTTTGTTTTTCCAAATAATTACATATCGTCATTGATTCTACTATGTTAAAACCTTCATCTGTTTCTAAAGTAGGTACCATTCCATTTGGATTGTTTTTCATAATTAAAGCATCCTCAGATCTTGTAGTAGTAATTACTTCATCAATTTTATCGATTAGATTAAGCTCTCTAGCAATTATTCTACATTTTCTCGCTATAGGAGATGTCACAGTATAATATAGTTTCATTATTTAAGTATCCCTTTCTCTCTATTAATTTTTTGCCAAATTCCTTCAGCTGTAAAAACTAATTTTTTTTCTAAGGTCAATTCTACTCTTATAAAAATTGCCTTCCTTCCTACTTTTAAAGCTTTTCCAGTTCCTTCTATCCAAGCTCCAACTGGAGCAGGCCTCATAAAATTAGCATTAAAATTTGCAGTTACACTGGGCCCTTCTCCTGCTTTAGCTGCGATATATCCTCCTATACTATCAACAAAAGCCATAAGAAGGCCTCCATGAGATACCCCATTATAGTTTGAATGATGGTCTAATATTCTTATTCCCATAGTAACATCTGGATAATTTCCTTTTATAAAGTAAGGGCCAATTCTATCGGTAAACATCCCATCTCTGGAATCATAAAGCTTAAAACCTTCTGGTGCATTTGCTGCCTCTATATGTTCTTCTTTGTACATGTAAAATATTTCCTTTATTATTTTTCTTCTGGTTTAATTTCTCTATTATGAGTAGGTGTAATAATTATTTCATTTAATATTACTCGTTCAGGCATTTTTAAAATAAATACAATTATTTCTGCAATATCTTCCGTTTGTATTAATTTGGTTCTGTCTTCTTTAGAAACAGGTATAGGTCTATTATCTAAAATTGGAGTTTCTACTTCACCAGGACATATAACACAACCACGAATGCCATTTATTTTTTCTTGAAGATTCATGGTGTTATTTAGTGAAATTACAGCATGTTTTGATGCTGCATAAGGAGCTCCTGCTAAACTAAACTCAGAAATAGCATTTGATAACCCAGCTATTGAAGCAGTAGTTATTATTAAACCATTTTTTTTTGGTCTCATAACTTCCAAGGCTGCAAATGTACAATTATATACACCTTTAATATTAATATCTAATACTTCATCCCAATCATCTAATTTTGCATTATTCCAATGCCTATCTTTAATATTCATTCCATGGTTATTAAACAATAAATCAATTTTACCATGTTTTTTAATAATATTATTAGCTATATTCTGCATGCCTTTTCTATCTTTAGCATCTCCCTGAGCAACTTCAGCAGATCCTCCTAATTTAATTATTGAACTTGCAACTAATTCAAGAGGTTCTTTTCTTCTGCCTGTTAGAATTACTTTAACTCCTTCTTTAGCTAAAGATAAAGCAGCACCTTCTCCTATCCCAGATCCAGCGCCTGTTATCCAAGCAACCATTCCTCTTAAATCTCTCATTATTATTTCCTATTATTAATTTGTTTTATATTGTTTCAATTTATCAAAATCAAATTCAAACCCTATACCAGGAAGATCTGAAGCTAATCCAAAGCCATTTTCTATTTTGAGAGGATGTGAAATATAATCCTCTATACCAAAGGCATGAACTTCCATATAAGCGGCATTAGGACATGCTGAAAGTAATTGTATATGGACATCATGAGCTCCATGCGACATAACAGGAAGATTATTAGCTTCAGCGAGTCTAGCTATTTTCATAAAAGGTGTAAAGCCACCACAAGTAGTATAGTCTGGTTCAGGAAAATCAACCCCATTATAATGGAAAAGTAATTGAAACTCCTGAAGGGTATGAAGGTTTTCTCCAGCTGCAATTGGAGTTTTACCATTATTTTTTAAGTATGCATAACCTTTATAATCATCGGGAGTGATAGGCTCTTCTAGCCACGTAAGGTTAAAATTACTTAGTTCATTTGAGGCTTTTAAGGCTTGATCAACTCTCCAAGCTTCATTAGCATCAGCCATAAGTTCTATGTCATCTCCAATATGTTTTCTTACTGCTTCGACTCTTTGTAAGTCCTCTCTAAGGGATTCTCTACCTAAACGCATTTTTATAGCTTTGTAACCGTCTTTAATATTTTTAGTTGCATTATCTAATATCTTATTAACTGGAAAGTTTAAATCTATATTTCCAGCATAGACTTTAACCTTAGGAGAATATCCACCTAATAGACGCCATAAGGGTTGTTTTAATCTTGTTGCTTGTAAATCCCAAAGAGCAGCATCCACAGCTGCTATAGCAAAACTTACAGGACCACCTCTACCTGCATAATGGCTCTGTTTCCACATTTTTTTCCACAGATATTCAATTCTAGAGGAATCCGCTTTTATCAAAATTGGTTTATAAGTATCTTCTATAATTCTTGCTATTGCTAGCTCTTGATTGCTATGCAATGTAGTATAACCCTGTCCAATATTTCCATTCTCATCTATAATTTTTACTATAACCAATCCAAAACCTGTCATTATACCTGCAGCATATGCTTCTACAGGCTCTTTAAGGGGAACAGTGTATGATAAAATCTCTATATTTTTAATATTCATTTTTTAACCTAACTGTTAATTATAAATCTTTGTTTTTAAACAAAATAAATTTAATAATATTTATTAAATCTATTAAGCTGATAAGAGAGTATACATTATATGATTTATTTTTAAAATAGTATTTGTAAATTGCATTTACTATTAAATATTATAGAGAATTTATTTTTTTTAAAATTGATTGTCTTTATCTGTAATTAGTTATACATAGGGGCTAATTATTATGAGATTTTTTTTTATAGTAAATTACACATAATTTGTGTTGAGGTATTAAATGACACCACTCTATATAGAGTATCTGCCTATAGCTATATTTATTGCATTTGCTGGTGGGCTATCTGTATTATTTGCCATTTCATCTTGGATGATTGGAAAGCAACTTCCTGACTCAGAAAAATTGTCTCCTTATGAATGTGGCTTTGAGCCATTTGAGGATGCTAGAATTCAGTTTGACGTTAGGTTTTATTTAGTTGCAATATTATTTATTATATTTGACCTTGAGGTAGCATTTCTTTTTCCTTGGGCTGTTGCATTATCAGATATAGGTATTTTTGGTTTTATCTCTATGATGATATTTTTGTTTATCTTGACTATTGGCTTTATTTATGAGTGGAAAAAAGGAGCTCTAGAATGGGATTAAAGCAAAACGCAAGCAGTTTAATTCAAGGAAAAGAAGCTTTTGAAGCGGCGGCTTCGGATGTTAGAAACAAAGGTTTTGTTGTAGCAAGAATAGATAAATTGTTTACATGGGCAAGAACTGGTTCTTTATGGCCAATGTCATTTGGACTAGCATGCTGTGCAGTTGAAATGATGCATGCTGGAGCAAGTAGATATGATTTAGATAGATTTGGATTAGTATTTAGACCAAGCCCAAGGCAATCAGATGTCATGATTGTAGCAGGTACTTTAACTAATAAAATGGCCCCAGCACTCAGAAAAGTATATGACCAGATGCCTGAACCAAGATGGGTTATATCAATGGGAAGCTGCGCTAATGGTGGAGGATATTATCACTACTCTTATTCTGTAGTAAGAGGATGCGATAGAATTGTTCCTGTTGATGTATATGTTCCTGGATGCCCTCCAACAGCGGAAGCACTTTTATACGGAATTATCCAATTACAAAAAAAAATTACGCGTCAAAATTCTTTAGGAGTATAAATTAAATTGAATAAGGCATATCAAGACAGTTATAATAAAAGGCATGTTGATATTCAAAAAATCTTAATCGAAAGATTTGCTGGAGGAGGTTTAGAGACCTATATTAAATTTGGTGAGTTGACCATAACTATAGATAAATCTAACCTTATAAAGGTAATAAGTTTTCTAAAAGAAGATAAAGATTTTCAATTTAAACAGTTAATAGATATTTGCGGAGTAGATTATCCAAATAGATTGGAAAGGTTTGAAATTGTTTATCACTTGTTAAGTTTAAATTTAAATCAAAGAATAAGAGTAAAATTATCTGTTAAAGATGGAGATATGGTTCCTTCCATTGTTACAATATTTGAGGCTGCTAATTGGCACGAGCGAGAAGTGTGGGATTTATATGGTGTAATATTTTCAGATCATCCAGATTTACGTCGTATTTTAACTGATTATGGCTTTGAAGGACATCCTTTAAGAAAGGACTTTCCTTTATCTGGGTTTACTCAGGTTAAATATGATGATTCAGAGAAAAGAGTAATAAATGAGAAAGTAAATTTAGTTCAAGACTTTAGGAGCTTTGATTTTGAAAGTCCATGGGAAGGGCCAGAGTATAATGACGTAGGTAAAAGTTTGGGTAAAAAAAAATGACAGATGTGCAATTAAAAAATATGACATTAAATTTTGGACCTCAGCATCCAGCAGCCCATGGAGTACTTCGTCTAGTTTTAGAAATGGATGGGGAAGTAGTTGAAAGAACCGACCCGCATATAGGTTTGCTGCATAGAGGTACTGAAAAATTAATTGAACACAAAACATATATGCAAGCTATACCATATTTTGATAGATTAGATTATGTATCTCCTATGTGTCAGGAGCATGCTTTTGTATTATCTGCAGAGAAATTATTAAATATTAAAGTTCCTATAAGAGCGCTTTTTATAAGAGTACTATTTGATGAAATTACAAGAGTTCTTAACCATTCGCTTCAAATTGCTGCACAAGGTTTAGATTTAGGAGCTACAACTCCTTTCTTATGGCTTTTTGAAGAACGAGAAAAATTAATGGGTTTTTATGAGCAAGTATCTGGTTCTAGACTTCATGCTGCTTACTATAGAGTTGGAGGAGTGCACCAAGACCTTCCAGAAAATCTAATAGCCGATATTGAAGAATGGTTATCAGGCTTTGGAAAAGTAGTAGAAGATATAGAAACTTTACTTTCGGATAACCGAATATTTAAGCAAAGGACTGTGGATATAGGGGTTGTTTCACCTGAGGAAGCATTAAATTGGGGATTTACAGGTCCAATGCTAAGAGGTTCAGGAGTTGCATGGGATTTAAGAAAGTCTCAACCTTATGCGATATATGATGAAGTTGATTTCGATGTTCCTGTGGGTAAAAATGGAGATTGTTATGATCGCTATTTATTAAGAGTTGAAGAAATGAAACAGAGCGTAAAGATAATTCGTCAGGTTTTAGATAACATGCCGCCAGGTAACGTTATAGTTGATGATTCTAGGTTTTATCCTCCTAAAAGAGATGAGATGAAACATTCAATGGAGGCTCTAATCAATCATTTTAAACTATTTACAGAAGGAGTGAGAGTTCCTGCTGGAGAAGTATATACTGCTGTAGAGGCTCCTAAGGGGGAGTTTGGTGTGTATTTAGTATCAGATGGGTCAAGTAAGCCATATAGATGTAAAATAAGAGCTCCTGGGTTCTCTCATTTACAAGGTTTAGATTTCATGGCTAAAGGACATATGTTAGCTGATTTAGTAGCTTGTATAGCCACATTAGACGTTGTGTTTGGAGAGATTGACAGATGAGTATAAGAAGACCCGCTCCAGAAAACTTGCAACCAGAAAATTTTGTTTTCACAAAAGATAATATTAACAGAATTAATAAGATTTTTCTTAAATATCCAGAAGGTAAAAAAGCTAGTGCATTGTTACCTTTGTTAGATTTAGCTCAAAGACAACATGATAATTGGCTTCCAAAGGCTGCTATGTCTGAAATTGCTAGAATGTTAAATTTGCCAATGATTAAAGTTATGGAAGTGGCTACTTTTTATACTATGTATAATTTGTATCCAGTAGGTAAGAATTTGCTACAAGTGTGTACTACGACGCCTTGCTGGTTAAGAGGAAGTGATGACATAGTTTCGGTGTGTAAAAATAAATTAGGAATTAATTTTGGAGAAACTACAAAAGACAATAAATTTACTTTATTAGAGGTGGAATGCCTCGGAGCTTGTTCAAATGCCCCAATGGTTCAGATAAATGATAATTTTTATGAAGATCTAGATAAAGAGTCTATTAAAAATATTATAGAAGATTTAAAAAAAGATAAACAGCCTAAAATTGGACCTCAGTCTAATAGAAAAGGCTCAGAACCTAAAAGAATTAAGGTGGTAGCATAATGATTTCATCTGAAAATATTATATTTAGTGACCTTTATGGGTTTGATGGTAATAGCATAGCTAAAAGTGAAAAAAGAGGAGATTGGGATAATACTAAATCTTTATTAGATAAAGGAAGTGAATGGATTATCAATGAAGTAAAAGCATCGGAATTGAGGGGAAGAGGAGGTGCTGGTTTTCCAACAGGTTTAAAGTGGTCATTTATGCCTAAGGTTAAAGCAAAGCCTCATTATATAGTAATAAATGCAGATGAGAGTGAGCCAGGAACTTGTAAAGATAGAGAAATAATGAGAAATGAGCCACATAAGTTAATAGAAGGGACTCTTATAGCAGGTTTTGCAATGCAAGCTAATCATGGTTTCATTTATATAAGAGGTGAATTCGTAGAGGAAGCTAGAGTTTTGAATGATGCCATAACCGAAGCATATAAAAAAGGTTATTTAGGAAAAAATGCATGTAATTCAGGATTTTCATTTGATATTACTCTTCATAGAGGTGCTGGAGCATACATCTGTGGAGAAGAAACTGCATTATTAGAAAGTCTAGAAGGTAAGAAGGGGCAGCCTAGATTAAAGCCTCCTTTTCCAGCAAATGCAGGGCTTTATGGTTGTCCTACTACAGTTTCTAATGTAGAAACTGTAGCTGTCGTTCCAACAATTTTGAGAAGAGGGTCAAGTTGGTTCTCTTCTTTAGGTAATAAAAATAATACCGGCACTAAACTTTTTTGTATTTCTGGTCATGTAAATCATCCTTGCGTTGTAGAAGAAGAGATGGGAATTTCTCTAAAAGAGCTTCTGGAAAAACATGCAGGAGGTGTAATTGGAGGATGGGATAATTTGTTAGCTGTTATACCAGGTGGTTCTTCAACTCCATTAATACCTGCTAGTGTATGCAATACTGTTAATATGGATTTTGATTCTTTAAAAAGCGAAGGTACAGGTTTAGGAACAGCCGGAGTGATCGTAATGGATAAATCGACTGATATAATAAAAGCTATTTGGAGATTATCAAAATTTTATAAGCATGAATCGTGCGGACAATGCACTCCATGCAGAGAAGGAACGGGATGGGTAATGCGATCTATGGAAAGATTGATACATGGTAATGCTAATTTAAAAGATATTGATGCTTTACAAAATGTATGTGATCAAATGGAAGGCCATACAATTTGCGCTTTAGGAGATGCTGCAGCATGGCCAGTTCAAGGTCTAATTAAGCACTTTAGACCTGAAATAGAAAAAAGAATCAACAATTATAAAAATTTAAATTTTAGAGCAGCTGAGTAGGTATAATTAATTGGTAAAACTATTTGTAGATGATAAAGAAGTAGAAGTAGCTGATGGATCAACAGTTATGCAAGCGTGCGAAAAAATAGGAGAGGAAATACCTCGTTTTTGTTTTCATGAAAGGTTATCTATAGCAGGAAATTGCCGAATGTGTTTAGTCGAGGTAGAAGGAGCCCCTAAGCCAGTTGCAAGTTGTGCAATGCCGGCAGCTGAAGGTATGAAAATAATTACTAAATCAGATAAAGTAAAAATTGCAAGAGAAGGGGTAATGGAGTTTTTACTAATAAATCATCCTTTAGATTGTCCTATATGTGATCAGGGTGGAGAATGTGATTTACAAGATCAGGCATTATTTTATGGTAGAGGAGAAACTAGATATGAAGAAGATAAAAGGGCTGTAGATAATAAGCCTTTTGGACCATTAATTAAAACTACTATGACAAGATGTATTCACTGTACTAGGTGTGTAAGGTTTATGGATGAAGTTGCAGGTGTTCATGATTTAGGTGCAATAGGAAGAGGAGAGGATATGGAAATAATAACTGACTCTCCAAATGGTCTAGGTGGAGAATTGTCAGGAAATATTATTGATCTTTGCCCAGTAGGCGCATTAACTTCTTCCCCTTATGCTTTTAAGGCAAGGCCATGGGAATTAACTAAAATAAATAGTATTGATGTGCTTGATGGATTAGGTTCAGCTATTGAAGTAGGTTGCAAAAATGGGGAAGTTCTAAGAGTTTTGCCAAGATTAAATGAAGACATTAACGAAGAATGGTTAGGGGATAAGTCTAGATTTGCAATAGATGGTTTGGTTAACCAAAGATTAGATGCTCCTTATAAAAAAAATATAAAAGGTCATTTAGTGGCTTGCTCATGGGATGAAGCTTTTAAAACATTAGCCGAAAAGATTAAAAGTATAAAATCTACAGAAATAGGCGCTTTAGTTGGAGATCAAGCATGTTTAGAATCTGTGGTTGCTTTAAAAGACTTGATGGCGCAATTTAATGTAGAGAATATTGATTGTAGACCTATGGGATCAACGTTGCCTACGGAGATAAAAAATAGAAGTGGGTGGTTATTTAATCCAACTATATCAAGTATTGAAGAATGTGATTCAATATTAATTATCGGAAGTCAACCGAGATACGAAGCAGCATTGTTAGATGCGCGTATAAGAAAAACTTGGCTTGCAAAAGGGTTGAAAATTTCAAGAATTGGAGGAGGGGATCCTTCTAGTTACCCTATAGAAGAATTAGGAAATGATATTGATATAATAGATCAAATATATAAAGGTAAACACTCATATAATAAAATATTAGATTCTTCTAGTAAGCCTTTGTTTATTATAGGAGAAAATGTTTTAAATAGAAAAGACGGATCTGGTATATTAGGCAGATTAAGAGAGGTAGCAAAGAAATATAATTCATTTTCAAATAAATGGAATGGTTTAGCAATTTTGCATTATGCAGCTAGCAGAGTAGGTGCTTTAGAAATTGGTTTTGTTCCTTTTAATAAAGGTTTAAATACTAAAGGCATAATAGAAGGTGTTAGTAAAAATGATATTAAATTACTTTGGTTATTAGGTTCAGATGAACAAAACTTTAGTAATAAAAATAATACATTTATTGTTTATCAAGGCCACCATGGCGATATAGGTGCAGAAAGCGCAGATTTAATTCTACCTGGTTCTGCATATACTGAGAAAGATGCAACTTACTTAAATACAGAGGGCAGGGTACAAAGAACTAATGTAGCTGTTTCTCCGCCAGGTGAGGCAAGGGAAGATTGGAAAATAATTAGAGCATTTTCTAGCTATGTTAATAAAACACTTCCTTATGATAATATATTTGAGATTAGAGAAAGGATGTCAAAAATTAATAAATCCTTAATAATTGAAAACTCTTTAATTCAAGGTGATTTTAATGATATAGGCAATGTATCAATAAAACTATTAAATAAAATTTTAAAGCCAAAAAAGATTAATTATTTTATGACGTGTCCTATTTCTAGAGCTTCTGAAACTATGGCCAAGTGCTCTATATCAAAAAGTGAAATGGTTAAAAAATGATAGATTTTTTATATAGCCAAAATTTCATTACGTTTTTAATTATCATGCTAAAAATAATTGCTTTAGTTGTACCTTTACTGGTAATAGTTGCATTCTTAACTTATGCAGAAAGAAAAGTTATTGCATCAGTTCAATTAAGAAAGGGTCCTAATGTGGTAGGTCCTTTTGGCCTTTTACAGCCTTTAGCGGATGGACTTAAACTATTCTCTAAAGAAACTATATTTCCTACTGTATCAAATAAAATAGTTTTTTTACTTGCTCCTATGATTGCTTTTTCTCTATCTATTGCGGCTTGGGCAGTCATACCTATATCAGATGGCTGGGTGATTTCTAATATTAATGTGGGCATTCTATATCTTTTTGCAGTATCTTCATTATCGGTTTATGGAATTATAATGGCTGGTTGGGCCAGTAATTCTAAATATGCATTTATGGGAGCGCTTAGATCAGCAGCACAGATGGTATCATATGAAGTATCTATAGGGCTAGTTATTGTCACAGTTTTAGTATGTGTAGGATCATTGAATTTATCAGAAATTGTTTATGCTCAAAAATCTACATGGTTTGTATTTCCATTATTTCCTATGTTTGTAGTTTTTTTTATTTCTGCATTGGCTGAAACTAATAGAGCACCTTTTGATTTGCCAGAAGATGAATCGTCCTTAGTTGGAGGTTATTTTACAGAATATTCTTCAATGTTATTTGCAATGTTTTTCCTTGGTGAGTATGCAGCTATGATTATGATGAGTGGTATGGCAACTATATTATTTTTAGGAGGATGGCTAGCTCCATTTAATATATCTATACTTAATATTATTCCGGGTTTTATATGGTTTTCTTTGAAAACATCTTTAATGCTGTTTGTATTTTTATGGGTAAGAGCAACTTTTCCAAGGTTTAGGTATGATCAACTCATGAGAATCGGATGGAAAGTATTTTTACCTTTTTCTTTATTGTGGGTTGTTTTAACTTCGGGTTTTTTAATAATATTTAACTTACTGCCAGTTAGTGGTTAAGGGGTACGGTCTTTGAAAAAAATATATAGGTCTATATGGTTCATGATTTTAGGAGAACTTTGTTCTGGTATGTTTTTAACATTAAAATATATGTTTAGGAAACCTGTAACAATAAACTATCCATTTGAAAAAGGTAAATTAAGCCCCCGTTTTAGAGGAGAACATGCTCTTAGGCGTTACCCAAATGGAGAAGAACGGTGTATAGCTTGTAAGCTATGTGAGGCCGTTTGCCCCGCGCTAGCTATTACAATTGAATCTGAGCCAAGAGAAGATGATAGTAGAAGAACAACTAGATATGATATTGATATGACAAAATGTATTTACTGTGGATTATGTGAAGAAGCTTGTCCTGTTGATGCTATTGTTCAAGGGCCAAATTATGAGTTTGCAAAAGAAACTAGATCAGAATTATTATATGATAAGGCCAAGCTTTTAGAAAACGGAGATAGATGGGAATCTGTTTTATCAAAAAATATTCATGTAGATAAACAATTTAAGTAATAGCTAAGGTTTAATAAAAATGCTTCCTTTTTTCTTTTATACATTTGGTATAATTTTAGTAGTTTCATCTATTATGGTAATAGTTACAAGAAATCCTGTTCATTCAGTATTTTTTCTAATTCTTGCTTTTTTTAATGCAACAGGACTTTTTATTATAATGGGTGCTGAGTTTTTAGCTATGCTTCTTTTAGTTGTTTATGTTGGAGCTGTAGCTGTATTATTTTTATTTGTAGTTATGATGTTAAATATAGACTTTAAAACCTTAAGAAAAGGAATGATTAAAAATGCTCCTTTAGGGATAATTATTGGAGGGGTTTTATTAGCAGAGATTGTTTTTTCTTTTGTTGGAATGAGATATGGCATTGATAATCAGCCAGGTAATCAATTATTTCTTGTTTTAGGAGAAGAAGAGAATACAAGAGCATTAGGGAAAGTGTTATATACAAATTATATTTATTTATTCCAATGTGCAGGTTTAATTCTTTTAGTAGCTATGATAGGTGCAATAGTATTGACTCATAGAAAGAGAGACAATTCAAAAAACCAAGATACTGTAAAGCAGATTCTTAGAAATAAGGAAGATACTTTAGAAATTAAAAAAGTAGAAATTGGAAAAGGAATATAATAATGTATCAAATAAGCCTTACACATTATTTAATTTTAGCATCTATAATATTTACAATCGGTATATTTGGTGTATTTCTTAATAGAAAAAATCTAATTATAATATTAATGTCTATAGAACTTATGCTTTTGGCTGTAAATATTAATTTTATTGCCTTTTCAACTCATTTAAATATTATTTTAGGTCAAGTATTTGCTCTATTTATATTAACAGTAGCAGCCGCAGAAGCGGCAATAGGCTTAGCTATTTTGGTCGTCTTCTTTAGGTCTAGAGGAACTATAGCTGTTGACGATGCTAATAGTATGAAAGGTTGATATGCTCACACTTTTAGTATTTTTACCATTAATAGGCTCTTTACTCAGTGGGCTTTTCCCATCATTTCTTGGAAAAAAAGGTGTTCTATGGGTTCCAACAATTTTATGTTTAGTGTCTTTTATTTTTTCAGTGATATTACTTTTTAATGCTATATCTGGAGATTCTTATACAATTATATTGGGTAATTGGATAAATTCTGGAAATCTTAAAGTTAGCTGGGCTTTAAGGTTTGATATGTTAAGCGCTATGATGCAGTTGGTAGTTATGCTTGTATCTACTTTAGTACATATATATTCTATTGGTTACATGGACCATGACCCTCATAAAGCAAGATTTTTTTCTTACTTATCTTTGTTTACTTTTGCGATGCTAATGTTAGTAACTTCAAATAATTTCTTACAACTTTTTTTTGGGTGGGAAGGGGTTGGATTGTGCTCATATTTGTTAATAGGTTTTTGGTTTAAAAAACAAAGTGCAAATGCAGCAGCTATTAAGGCATTTTTAGTTAACAGGGTTGGAGATCTAGGATTAATACTAGGTATTGCGGCCATTTATTTTATAACTGGTAGCTTAGATTATGATATTGTTTTTAAGAGTGTCCCTTCAATATTAAATTTTAATATTACACTATTTAATTATACGGTTCCTTGTATAGAAATAATCTGTTTTTTACTATTTATAGGAGCAATGGGTAAATCAGCCCAAATTGGACTTCACACATGGTTAGCTGATGCCATGGAAGGGCCAACACCTGTATCTGCATTAATACATGCTGCTACTATGGTAACGGCCGGTGTATTTCTAGTTTCCAGATGTTCTCCTTTATTTGAATATGCTCCTGTAGCACTTAATTTTGTTATTCTTGTTGGAGCTTTAACTTCAATATTTGCAGCCTTCATTGCGATATCTCAAAACGATATAAAGAAGATTATTGCCTACTCAACTTGCAGTCAATTGGGTTATATGTTTTTTGCTTGTGGGGTTTCTGCATATTCTGCTGGAATGTTCCATCTAGTTACACATGCCTTTTTTAAGGCCTTACTTTTTTTAGGAGCAGGATCTATTATTCATGCTATGTCAGACGAGCAAGATATAAGAAAAATGGGAGGTCTAGCTAGAGCTTTACCTTATACATGTGCAGCCATGTGGATAGGATCTTTAGCTTTAGCTGGCCTACCTCCATTTGCGGGATTCTTTTCAAAAGATATTATATTAGAAGCTGCTTGGGGTCATCATAGTTTTAATGGATATATTGCTTTTTACTTAGGCTTATTAGCAGCATTTTTAACGGCTTTTTATTCGTGGAAAATATTATTTATGGTTTTTCATGGCAGCCCTAGAAGTGATATTAGTAAAGCTCATGAATCACCTTTATATATATTAATTCCCTTGTTTGTTTTATCAATTGGAGCTGTTCTATCAGGTTGGCTTGGTTATCCAATGGTAGATACGCATCACGATTTTTGGCAGGGAGCTATTTTAATATTAGATAATCATAAAGCTTTAGTAAATGCACACCATGTTCCACTTCTAGTTAAACTATCTCCTATAATAGTAGCTTTGCTAGGTATAATTCTTGCATGGCTGTTTTATATTAGAAATACAAACCTTCCTTCTTTATTTTCAAATAAAGTTCTGTTCTTATATAAAGTATCTAAAAATAAATTTTGGTTTGATGAATTATATGAGTTAGTTCTTTGCAAACCTTTAAAAGCAATAGGTAATTTTTTATGGAATAAAGGAGATATAGGAGTAATAGATAAATTTGGACCAGATGGAATTACATATATTTGTAGAAAGTTTGCCTCTAAAGTTAAATCATTTCAGAGTGGATATGTTTACCATTATGCCTTTACAATGTTTTTTGGCTTAATTGCTTTATTTAGTTGGCAGTTTTTAAAATTTTTTGATTGGGTATAAGTAATGACTAGTTGGCCAATTTTATCATTAATGATTTTTATTCCTTTATTTGGAGCTTTTTTTATAAGTTTAATAGATGGAGATGAGAGAACAGTTAATAAAAATACTAAGATGGTAGCTATGTGGACATCAATAGTAGTTTTTATTCTTTCTATCTTTGTTTGGATAAGTTTCCCGGGATCTAATGGGTTTCATTTTGTTGAGGAAGTAAGTTTATTCTCTTCTTTAGGTATATCTTATAGATTAGGTATTGATGGAATATCTATGCTTTTTGTAGTTTTATCTGCCTTTTTGATTCCTATTTGTATATTAGCAAGCTGGAAATCTATTAAGTTTAGAGTAAAAGAGTATATGATACTATTCTTATTATTAGAATCTCTAATGATAGGTACATTTTGTGCTTTAGATTTACTTTTATTTTATATTTTCTTTGAAGCTCTATTGATACCAATGTTTCTTATTATAGGTATATGGGGTGGCCCTAGAAGAGTCTATGCGGCTTTTAAATTCTTTTTATATACATTAGCAGGGTCAGTATTATTTTTAATAGCTATTATAATAATGGGATATAGTTCAGGAACATTTGATATAAGAGAATTATTAGAACATAATTTTTCTTATCAGCTCCAATTATTATTATGGCCAGCCTTATTTGCATCATTTGCTGTTAAAACTCCAATGTGGCCTTTTCATACATGGTTGCCAGATGCACATGTTGAAGCTCCAACCGCAGGTTCTGTAATTTTAGCTGGTGTTTTATTAAAAGTAGGCGGGGATGGCTTTATTCGTTTTTCAATTCCCATGCTTCCTAATGCAAGTGAATATTATGCACCATTAGTATTTGTTCTTGGAATTATAGCAATTATTTATGCTTCCTTAGTAGCATTGATGCAAAAAGATATGAAAAAATTGATTGCATATTCTTCAGTTGCTCATATGGGTTATGTAACTATAGGTCTATTTACATTTAAAGAAGAAGGTATTGATGGAGCAATAATACAAATGCTAAGTCATGGATTAGTTTCTGCTGCTCTTTTTTTATGTATAGGTGTATTATATGATAGGATGCACACAAGAATGATTGCAGATTATGGTGGTGTAGTAAAAGTAATGCCTAAATTTGCATTAGTATTTATGGTTTTTATGCTTGCGTCGATAGGCTTGCCTGGAACAAGTGGTTTTGTAGGAGAGTTATTAGTATTGATAGCTGCCTATAAAGTAAGTGGATATTTAGCATTCGCTATAGGTTTAGGAATGATATTAGGAGCAGCATATATGCTCTGGTTATATAAAAGAGTTATATTTGGAGACGTAGGAAATAAAAATATAGAAAAACTTACTGATATTGATAAAAGAGAATATATAATATTTATTCCAATTATTATTGGTGTTTTCTGGCTTGGAGTATATCCAGAAAGTTTTTCTATAGAATTTAAAGAGTCAGTAATTAATTTAGTAAGCTCTATTAATAATAGAATCCTTAATTAGTATATGTTGGAGAATTAATTGAATTTTTTATCAAATGGGGTCGATATAAATCTAGTCTTCCCTGAAATATTTTTATCTATTTGGCTTCTTGTTTTTATTCCTTTAGGCGTATATTCAGGTGGAGAGAAGCAAAATCGTCAATCATATTTTACAATATTCTCTATAGTTGGTTTATTAGGAACATTATTAATTATTTTAATGGGAGATTACAGAGCTGCTAGAGGCTTTTTTGATTTAGTAGTTACTGATAGGCTTATTGTGTTTTTAAAGTCATTAGTAATCTTGGCAGGTATAATGGTGCTAATAATTTCTGAAAAATATAGAACTATGACAAAGCTTTACCTTTTTGAATACCCAGTGTTAATACTTTTTTCAATTCTTGGCATGTTAGTTATGCTTTCTTCTAATGATTTTATTACTTTATATCTAGGTTTAGAGTTACAATCTTTAGCTTTATATGTCCTCGCATCTATAAAAAAAGATTCATTAAAGTCCTCTGAAGCTGGACTTAAATATTTTATTTTAGGGGCATTGGCATCTGGTTTCTTTTTGTATGGTGTCTCGTTATTATTTGGAATAACTGGTACAACTTCATTTACCATGCTAAGTTCTAATACTTTAGGTTATTCTGATAACTCTCTATTATTAAATTTTTCGGTAGTCTTAATTTTATCTTCTATTGCTTTTAAGCTATCAATTGCTCCTTTTCACATGTGGACACCTGATGTTTATGAAGGTGCCCCAACATCTGTTACCGCATTTTTTTCGGTTGTGCCAAAAATAGCAGCAATTGGTGTTTTGATGAGAATATTATATATTGCTCTGATAGATGTTCATTTTATATGGCATCAATTAATTTTAATACTAGGTATGCTATCAATATTTGTAGGAGCTTTTGGTGCTTTACTGCAAATTAATATAAAGCGACTTATGGCATATAGTGCAATAAGTAATATTGGATTCATATTTTTAGCATTAAGTTTAGGGAGTCAGCTAGGACTAGAGGCATCTTTATTATATATTACAGTTTATACAGTATCTGCAGTGGGAGGTTTTGCTTTTATACTTTCTATGGAAAAAGATAGTATTATGCTAAGTAATATTTCTAGTTTTGCAGGCTTATCAAAATCTAACCCTTTTTATGCAATATGTTTTAGTATAATCCTTCTGTCTTTAGCAGGTTTGCCACCACTTGCGGGCTTTATAGCTAAATTTTATATATTTAAGGCAGTTATAATAGCTGATTATTTATGGTTTGCTGTCGTAGGTATTATGGGTAGTGTTATTTCTGCATATTATTATTTAAATATAGTGAAAGTTATGTTTTTAGATGAAGCAGAAGAAACTTTTAAAATTGAGACAAAAAAGAGCATTAAAATAATTCTTTTTATAAGTTCAATGCTAATTTTAACATTTTTAGTTTATGCAGATAGTTTGATTAGTTTTCTAACTTTTATCAGTAAAGCTATTATTTTGTGAGAAAATTAGATAACTTAATTTCTGGTTATAAAGTTGTTGAATATGAAGAAGTAGATTCAACAATGATAACTCTCAAAGAATTAGCAATTTCTGGCTGCGATATTAATACAGCTGTATGGGCAAAAAAACAGAGAATTGGAAGGGGTAGACATGGTC
Organism: Candidatus Pelagibacterales bacterium; assembly: GCA_002684605.1. Next base: position 111,666 of record NYVM01000065.1, read on the forward strand.
GTGAATGGTCTTCTCCAGAAGGAAACTTATATCTTTCTTTCTTAAGAAATTCAGAAAATGATAAATCTAAAAATATTTTTGCTCCTGTTTTTATTGTAGCTATAGTTATAGCACATTCTATAAAAGATTTATCATGTAATAAGATAGTGCCCAATATAAAATGGCCTAATGATATTCTTATAAAAAAAGCAAAAGTAGCAGGTATTTTGATTGAAAACATAGCTTTATCTAAAAGCCCTAATATATTAAATATTGGCTTTGGAATTAATATTGTTTCAAATCCAACAAATACATTATATCCTGCTACTAATTTAAAGACGGAAGGTATAGAAACAAATTCAAAAGAATTTATAAAAGCTTTTTTCAAAAATTTAAAGTCATTTGAAGAAATTTATATTAGAGAAGGTATAAATGAAATATATAGAATATGGAGTTTGTTAGGTCATAAAATTGGAGAACCTATAAGTGTTAAAATAGGTGAAAAAAAAATATTTGGAAGTTTTAATGGATTAAATAAAGATGGTGGTCTATTGATTTTAGACAACGCAGGAATAGAAAAAGTTGTTATGGCAGGAGATGTTTTTTTATTATGAATAAAAAATTTATTAGTGAAACAATGTTAGTAATAGACGTAGGAAACACTAATACTGTATTTGCAATAGTAAATAATACAGGAATTTATAAGAAATGGAGAATTTCTTCTAATTCTTCTAGGACTTCGGATGAATATGAAACTCATATTAAGTCTTTTCTATCAGATGAAGTCAATTTAAGTATTGTTGATGTTATAATTTCATCAGTAGTTCCTGCCGCTATTCATGAACTAAAAACTTTTGTAAAAAAATATTTTAATATAAAAAGTAAAATAATAGGAGACAGTATTTTTCCTAAATTAAATATTTTAATTGATAGGCCAGATGAAGTAGGGGCAGATAGATTAGTAAATAGCTTGGCTGCTCATAAAATTTATGGTGGTCCAATAATTATTGTTGATTTTGGAACTGCGACTACGTTCGATGTTGTCAATAAAGAAGGTTCATACATAGGAGGAATAATATCACCAGGTGTTCATTTATCAATGGACGCTTTAGATAAAGCTACAGCTAGACTTCCTAGAATTGCTATAAATAAGCCAAATAAAGTAATAGGTTCAAATACTATTACGGCAATGCAGTCAGGAATATTCTGGGGCTATATTGGTTTAATAGAAGGAATAATCTCTAGAACAAAAATAGAAGCAGAGATAGAAATGAAAGTCGTGGCAACTGGAGGGTTGTCAAAACTATTTATGGCAAACACCAATGCAATAGACTATATAGATGAAGATTTAACATTAAAAGGAATTGCATTAACATTAAATAATGAATTGGATATTTTTATAAAATGAATTTACCAAAACCAAAAAAAGACGAATTAATGTTTTTACCTTTAGGTGGGTCGGGTGAGATTGGTATGAATTTAAATTTATATGGTAATTCAGGAAAATGGTTAATAGTTGATTGTGGAGTTACGTTTGGAGATCCAACTTATGGTTCGGTAGAAGTATCCATGCCAGATATAGTTGCTATAGAAGATTCTAAAGAAAGTATTTGTGGTTTATTATTAACTCATGCTCATGAAGATCATATAGGAGCTGTTCATCATCTCTGGCCATATTTAAGGTGTCCCGTTTATGCAACAGCTTTTGCAGCTGAAGTTTTAATTAAAAAACTTATAGAAGCTGGTTTAGAAAAAGAAGTAGATATAAATATTATTAATATAGATTCAGAGATTAAAATTGGGCCTTTTGATATAGAAATAATAAGTATGTCACATTCTATAATTGAACCATCTGCAGCATTGATTTCAACATCAGCAGGTTCTGTTTTTCATACGGGTGACTGGAAGATTGATTACAACCCACAAATAGGAGAAGGAATTAATAAGAAAAGGTTACAATCTCTTGGAAAAGAAAATTTATTAGCTATGGTATGTGATTCAACTAATGTTTTGGTAAAGGGTGCTTCTGG
>NYVM01000066.1 GCA_002684605.1 Candidatus Pelagibacterales bacterium
CATAAATCCAGTTGCACTTGGTGGCGCACCTCCTTTCTTTGCACCACCAAAATAATTGGTTCTCACTATTTTACCTGTAGTAGTTGTAACCATCACTCCAGGCATAATTCCATTAGTAGGACTTGCTCCTCCAAATTTTACTTTTCTTGCGACCGCTGAACGACCACCATTTCCTTTATATCCATTTCTCTGAGGCATTATATATTATATAAATAGATAATATATTATACAAAAATTTTGATTTTATCATGTTTAATGAATTAATAAACTCTTTCTTCCTACACCACCGGCACCAAGAGGATTTACAGATAATAAATTATTAGTAAATAAATAATTCTTTTGTTGAGTAGGTGTTTTACCATATAATTGGGGTAATCCTTGACCACCTTTAATTCTAATATGATTATACGTAGCTACATTTGAAACTCCAGTTCTTGAAGCTAGACCACCCATAATTCCATAAATAGATGTTTGATTACTAATAGACGGAGTATGTCTAGCTCTTTTACTACCTTGCATATATCCAACCATTTATATAATGACTAAATATTATTTTTTTACTTATATAATATTTTATAAATAGATATAAATAGATATAAATATATTAATTATAATAGTTAATAAAATGAGTGAATTTAAAATTTCTAACGATGATGATATTATTAAATCTGAAGAGGGATTAATTTTTAATCCATATAATTCCAATAATACTAAGATTACATTGAGCCAAGTTCAATCTATTCTAACAAAATATGGAGTTCCATCTAAAGTTCATAATATTGCTTTATATGAGCGAGCATTTGTTCATAAATCATATACCAAACGACCACAACTCTATAATATTCAAGAAAATATTACAATTACCGAAAAACCAATTGATTGCTTACCATTACATAGTAAATCTAACGAACGTTTAGAATTTTTAGGTGATGGTATATTAGAATGTATTACTAAATATTATTTATATAGAAGGTTTCCTAAAGAAAATGAAGGATTTATGACTGAAAAAAAAATTGCTCTAGTTAAAAATGAAGCTATTGGTAAGCTCGCTTTGGAAATGGGATTACACAAGTATTATATTATATCTAAACATGCTGAAGAAAAGAAAACACGCACTAATTTAAAAAAGTTAGGTTGTTTATTTGAATCTTTTATTGGAGCCCTTTTTTTAGATTTTAATAAGATTGATATTAATGATGAAGATGGATGGTTTAAAAATGTATTTGTTACTGGTCCTGGATTTCAAATTGCTCAAATATTTATAGAATCCATTTTTGAGAAACATGTTGATTGGATGAAATTAATTAGAGATGATGATAATTATAAAAATATACTTCAAGTTAAAATTCAAAAAGCATTTCAAGATACACCTCATTATATAGAAATTAACCATGATGATGAATGTGGATATGAAATGGGTGTTTATCTGTGTTTAGGACAAAAAATTCATGAAGTTGATAAAAGTGAGGCTATTCATTTTGAATTTTATGGTTCATTTGATAAGATTCAAGAAGAATTTAATATTAATCATAAAATATTTATATTTTTAGGTAAAGGAATACATAAAATTAAACGAAAAGCTGAACAAACTGCTTGTGAAGAAAGTCTTAAATTATTAAACAAATAATTAGTATATTATTCTTTTTTAATGTATTTATTTATTATAGATGTCTTCAAGTGTTTTAGAAAAATTAAAAAAAAAGCCTGTATTAGAAAAAATAGAAGATTATCAATTTAAATTTAAAATTAAACAAGATGAATTAAATGAGTCTAATAACTTTAATGATATAAATAAATCAAATCTTCCAAACCATCAAGATATAAATATTCAAGAACCTGTAAATATTAAATTAAACTCTAAAGTTAGAAATAAAACTAAAATTAACGATAAAACCAAAGAAAATCTTATTAATAGAGATGATTTTATTAAAAAACTTAATTTAACTGTTTATAATAAGATTACTGATGAAAATAATTCAAAAGATAAAAATAATTCAAAAGATAAAAATAATATCACATTTAAATTAATACCAGAACAAATTACAGATAATATTGAAACTGATACAATACCAAAACCAACTGCTAAGAAAATTAAAAAAATACCTAAAAAACTTAAATTGGTTGATGAAATATCTGTAAAAACTAATAAACCTAGAAAAACAGAAAAACCAAATTTTGAAGTTATTGCTGATAATATTGACTTGAATGAAGTTATTGGACAAACCAGTTTAAAGTCACGACTTCCAGAAAAAGAAACTAAAGTTATTGTTAGAGCAAATGCTTATTATATGAATAATCGTGAAGTATTTATTAATTTTATTAATGCTCTTTTTAAACCATATAAAGAAGAATTTCAAAATGTTGAATCTAATATATCATGTGATAGACCACAAAATGCTAAATTCGATTTACTTATACATCAAAAAATTGTGAGAGATTATCTTAACTTATATACTCCATATAGAGGATTATTATTATATCATGGTTTAGGTAGTGGTAAAACATGTAGTTCAATCGCTATTACTGAAGGTATGAAATCTGATAAACAAGTTATAATTATGACTCCTAAATCATTAAGAATGAATTACTTACAAGAACTTAAAAATTGCGGAGATACTATGTATAAAAAAAATCAATTTTGGGAGTTTATTCCAATACAACAAAAAAATGATGATAAACTTATTAATACATTATCATCTATTTTAAATATTAAACCTGAATTTATACGAAAACATGGAGGAGCATGGTTAGTTAATGTTAAAAAAGACCCAAATTATAATGATTTATCTANCCAAGAAAAACAATNACTTGACTTACAAATTACTGAAATGATACATCGTAAATATAACTTCATTAATTATAATGGATTACGTGATACACATTTATTAGAACTAACCCATAATAATAATATAAATCCATTTGATAATAAAGTTATTGTTATAGATGAAGCCCATAATTTTGTTAGTAGAATCGTTAATAAAATTAGAAGTAATAATACTAATTCTGTATCAATGAAATTGTATGAATATTTACTTTCAGCAGAAAATTGTCGTATTGTATTATTAACAGGCACACCTATGATTAATTATCCTAATGAAATTGCTGTGTTATTTAATATATTACGAGGATACATTAAAACATGGAGTATTCCTATTAAAATGAAGGTTGGAGGGTCTAAATTAAATAAAGACGAGTTAGTGAAGATTTTTGAAAAATTTGATATTTTAGATCATATTGATTATAAACCCAGAACTGAAATGTTGATTGTTACTAAGAATCCATTCGGATTTATTAATGTTAATAAAAATGGTATTTATAAAGGTGTTACTAATTTTAACATTAATAATAGAGGAGATATTAATGATTCTGATTTTATTAAAATACTTACATCCATATTAAATAAAAATGATATTGAAGTTATATCTTCAAATATTAAAGTGGATACATATAAGGCATTAGATGATAAATTAGACTCTTTTGAAACTAGATTTATTGATACTAGTACTGGTAATGTTAAAAATGCCAATCTACTTAAGAAAAGAATTATCGGTTTATCGTCTTATTTTAGAAGTGCTCAAGAACAGTTAATGCCTAAATATGATAAAGATGTTGATTTTAAGGTTATTAAAATCCCTATGAGTGATTATCAATTTGGTGTATATGAACAAGCGCGTATTCAAGAGAGAAATGTTGCTAGAAATTCTGCTAAAAAAAAGAAGAAACAAGCAAATCTGGATATTTATAAAGACACTACATCATCTTATAGAATTTTTTCGAGAGCATTTTGTAATTTCGTATTTCCTGATAATAGAAGACCTATGCCTAAAGATGATAATCAAACTATTACAAGTGTTATTGAAAAAGGTACTGCTGACGAAGATATATTAGATGCTGTTTCTATTAAAGAAAAAACCAGTAATATAGATGGATTATATGAATTAGATGATGCTGAAAAACTAGAAAATAAAGCCAAAAATGAAAGAAGTAATGATTATGCGGAAAGAATTGAAAGGGAAATGAAATATCTCGAAGATAACGCTGATAAATTTTTAACTCCTACTGGACTCCAAATATATAGTCCTAAATTCTTAAATCTATTGGAAAATTTAAAAGATGCTGAATTTAGAGGTCTTCATTTAATATATACTCAATTTAGAACTATTGAAGGTATTGGTGTATTAAAATTAATTTTAGACGCGAATGGATTTACACAATTTAAAATTAAAAAAAATAATGCCGATATATGGGAATTAGATATTCCACAAGATAAAAAAGGATTACCTACATATGCCTTATATACTGGTACTGAATCTGACGAAGAAAAGGAAATTATTAGAAATATTTATAACAGTAAATGGCATAACGTTCCTGATTCTATTACTATTGAATTGTCTAGACAATCTACAAATAATTTTTATGGAGAAATTATTAAAATACTTATGATTACTGCTTCAGGTGCCGAAGGTATCGATTTAAAAAATACACGATATGTTCATTTAATAGAACCATATTGGCATCCTGTTAGAACTGAACAAGTTATTGGTAGAGCTCGTCGTATTTGTAGTCATCAAGATTTACCTCCTCAATTTAGAACTGTAAATGTATTCTTATACCTAATGACTTTTACCAAAGAACAATTATCTGGTGATGGAGCAATTGAACTTAAATTAAAAGATGGTGGCAAGTTAAATCCTGATATTCCTTTTACTAGTGATGAAACATTATATGAAATATCTCAGATTAAAGAAAAAATTAATAGTCAATTATTGAAGTGTATTAAAGAATCTGCTATTGATTGTATTATTTATAATAAACCAGGTACTAAAGATGCGGTTAAATGTTTTTCATTTGGCAAATCTTCCCCCAATTCATTGTCATATAATCCTTCTATTTCTAATGAACAGACTGACACAATATCTCAATTAAATCGTCAAACAACTACATTATGGGTCGGTGAAGAAATAACTATTCCAATTAATGGTATTAACACAGTATTTATGAGAAATCCTAATACAAATGAAATTTATAACTTAGATAGTTATAATCAATCTGTCGAATACAAAAATCCTGAATTTCTTATTAATGTTGGTAAATTGGTCAAAAAACCTGATGGTAAATTCACATTTAATCGTAAATAAATAATATAATATAATATAATATGGAGGAAGAACTTCATCTATTAAATAAAAATTTTGATATGCATATTCAACAATTAATGAATATAAAACAAAATTATTTAAATTCAATAAATAAATGGACTATATTTAAATATAATGAAAAAAATGATATTCATAATATCTCAATATGGTATAATAATCAATACAATAATCTTATTAAAATAAAGGATATTGAAACAAAAAAAATAAAAAAAAAATATAGTATTCGTAATAATAGTAATAATAGTATTAGTAATAATAGTAATTATAGTATTAGTAATAATAGTAATTATAGTATTAGTAATAATAGTAATTATAATTCAATACCTCTTAAAAAAGCATTATTAATCGGTATTAATTATAAAAATACTTCATCTGAATTAAGAGGATGTATAAATGACGTAGATGATCTAAAAAATCTTCTTATAACAAAATATAATTATAAAGAATCCAATATATTAACTTTAACTGAATCACAAGCTACAAAAGAAAATATTATTAATCAATTGTCAGAATTTATTAATTCTGGTAACGATGGTGAAACATTATTTTTTAGTTTTAGTGGTCATGGATATTTTTTAAATGATAATGATAATAATTATAAAATTGATGAATATGATCAAAAAGATGAAGTTATTATATCTGTTGATAATTATGCTATTATTGATGATGAATTGAAAGATATTATTGATGCTAATTTAAAATGCAATGTAACCTTAATTGCTTTATTTGATAATTGTCATAGTGGAACTATATTAGATTTGGCATATCAATATAATAAAGGTTATCAAAATACAATTCATAATAAATTATCTAAGGATACATCTGGAAATGTAATTTGTTTATCCGGATGTAAAGATGATCAAGTAAGTATGGATGCATATTTAAAAGGCAAGTTTAATGGTGCTATGATTTTTAATTTTATTGAAATATTAAAAGAAAATAATATATTAACCTGGAAACAATTTCTTGATAATTTAAGACGTAAATTAAATTCTAATAATTTTAACCAAGTTCCTCAAATAACTTCTGGCAGACAACTTAATTTAAATACATTAGCAGTTCAATTGTAAATTATAAAAATCATTTTTTCTATAAATTAATTCATTTTTTCTAATAATATATTACAAATATTCAATATTTTTTCTTGATTATTTTTTAATACTTCAAATTCATTTCTTGTAATTGCTTCATTATTACTTCTTATTATATTATCGGATGTCTTTCTTTTTAATTTATTAAAAATATTTTTTACATTTTCATTTGCATTATTATCATGAATTGCATTATTATTATCATTAATTGCATTATTATTATTATTATCATGTCTTACATTATTATTATCATACATTATATCGTTTTTTATTTCTTTATCTAAATTAAACTTTACTTTTTTATCATGATTCACCTCAATTAATTCAGGTACTATATCTATATTATTATTTAATTGTTTGGAATTGTTTATCCAAGATTCAGCTTCTTTTGATATTTTAGGTACATCTAATTCTCTTTCTCTAGATGCCATTTTTTCAGCAATTAATCGATCCATATCATTACCTATTGGTTTATCATTCTCATATTTGAAGTTCATTTCTTCCGGAATTTTTGGATTTATATATGTATTTAAATTATCTTGTTGTTCTTTTAGTTTATTATTAAAACTCGCTTTTCGTTTTTCTGATAAATCATTAGATGTATATATAAGTTCTACGTGTTTATCATCTTTACTATTTTCTATCAATTTTTCTTTTTCTTTATTTATTTTAAAAATTACATCTTCAATTACTATTTTATTTTTTTCAATTAATTTAAAATTTGAGTATTTATTATTTACATTAATAATACTTTCTTCTAATAATTCTTGAACTTTATTATATTTGTTATTATTAATTCCTTTAAAAATATTACTTTCTTCGAGTAATCCCCAAATTAGACCTTTATTATTATTACTATTAAATTCCATTACAATAGTAATAATAATAAAATTATATTTATATTTAATTTTTATTAAAGTATTTTTGTCTCAATTTAAATACTTCTTCATCTGGTATTCTATTTTCAATAAAGTATTCTTTATTTGTATCCTTTAACATTTCTATTATAAAATATAAACAATACATACCGCATTCTGAATTTGTCCGTTGATGTTCTAATTTATTAATTAACACATTAAATTTTATTCCTAAACTATTCCCTTGATTATTCAATTTTTTAATTAATGTTAATACCTCTTTTGGTGCCGGATTTCCATTACTATCAAAATAAAATATATATTTTTGTTTTATATTAATAAATAAAGCTATCCAATGTTCTCCATCTTTATAATGTGGATCAGTATTTAAAATAATTCCAATTTTATTTTTACCTCTTTTGATCATATTAGACAAGTTTAATTTACATAATTCTTCCCATACACATTCTCCATATAGCTTATGATCATCAAAATCAATTGGAGATGGTCCTAAAAATTCAAAACATTTATAATACTTTTCATATTGTTTCATAACACCTTCAATATCGACACTACTTAACCATTCATTTGAACTCCAAATGTTAGGTGATGATGGAGCAAATGTATAATTTAATAATTCATTGTTTATCTTACCTTCCATAAATTTGCTTCGTAACCAACATGATTCTCTATCACAACTATTTGACATATTTTTTCTCAATTCATTCCAAATTTCTTTACTGTTGTTTGATATTATTTTATTACGAGGATGGCGTGCATTCCAATATTCTTTCATTTTATGCAATGAATTATCACTATAACATGTATAATCTTTATTATTAGGATTCGGACTACAATTTGAGTTATAATATTTTATTTCTTTTTTATTTTTTTTACTTTTATTATATTTACTAGATAATCTATTATTCTTTTTTGTTTTTCTCTTCATAAATATTATTTATATTTTTCTTTTTTTTTAAATTCAAACCTTTGGTTTTATATTCTTTTGTTTTAATATTAATATTTTCTTTTTGTGGTATTATTTTTGATTTTTTATTATTTTTTTTTAATACAAATGTGTCTAAATTTATTTGTTTAACATTATTTTGTTTTATTAATAGTATATTACTATTTTCTAAATTACTAATATCAATATTACTAATATCAATATTACTAATATCAATATTATTATCGTTTATATCATTGTATTTTTCTTGAATTATATCAGTTTTATCAATAAATTTAAAATTATTTATACACGAATTTATATAATTATTAAATGAATTTGTTAATTGTATATTTTCATTATTAATATCATCTTTTAACATTTTTTTTGTTAAATCTAATATTCTTTTTTTATAAAATTTTTTATCAGATAAAAATATTTTATTATTATACAGTACATTCATTTTAACTATTGTGTTAATATGTGAATTATTAGTAAAACAATTTAATGTTATACTATCAATTTCATTCATTGAAATATCCATTAATAACTTAAATTAATTTAATATTCTATTTTTTACATACAACTATCTTTTAGTTGATTTCTTGTATGATTATTAAATAAACTATTACCTAAATTATGAACATTTGGATTAAATTGTTCTAAATCAGGCTTATCAAATAATAATGGATGAGTTTGTTTTTGTGGTGTAAAATCAATTTTTGTTTCATATAAATCGCTTTTTGAACTTGGAACAAATTCTGATTGTTCGCATTTTTGTAATGCAAAAAATTGATTTCTTAAACCTGATTCTACATTAACATTATTGGAAAAACCATTCCAAGGCGCTTGTGCGTTTCCCGGATTAAATATCTCCTTTGTAGAATAAGGTGTATAATTATTTAATGGTTCTGTTGTTTTTTTGTATTGGTCTAATACTTGCATACATCCATATTTTGTTGCTACAGGTCTAATACTATATTGTGGTTGAAGACTAGTAGATGGAATATTTCTATCGGCCATTCTACTATTAATTTCATCTACTCTCTCATGATTACATGTATACATACCATTAATTACTCCAAACATATATTAATATATATCTAGAA
>NYVM01000002.1 GCA_002684605.1 Candidatus Pelagibacterales bacterium
TTTTTCAAAGCATCAACTACAGCTGAGGCTGCAGATGTTTATTTAATTGTTGTTCCTACTCCATTTAAAGGAAATCATGAGCCAGATATTTCTTTTGTTGAGTCAGCAACTAAGGGAATTTTATCACTATTAAAAAAAGAAGATCTATATATAATTGAATCTACATCACCAATTGGTACAACTGAGAAAATGCAGGAGTTAATTTATGCATCTAGGCCAGAGCTAAAAGGTGAAATATATATTGCATATTGCCCTGAAAGAGTTTTGCCAGGAAATGTAATGTATGAGTTAGTACATAACGATCGTGTTATTGGCGGAGTAGATGAGGCCTCAACTCAAAAAGCAGTGTCGTTTTATAGTAAGTATGTTAAAGGAGAATTACATCCAACTAATGCTCGTACGGCTGAGATGTGTAAGTTGGTAGAAAATTCTTCAAGAGATGTTCAGATTGCGTTTGCAAATGAGCTGTCTCTTATATGTGATAAAGCTGATATAAATGTTTGGGACTTAATTAAGCTTGCAAATAAACATCCTAGAGTAAATATTTTACAGCCAGGATGTGGTGTTGGTGGTCATTGTATCGCAGTTGACCCTTATTTTATTATTTCTGATTACCCACAAGAATCTAAAATGATTGGTAAAGCAAGAGAAGTTAATAATTATAAATCTTTATGGTGTGCCGAAAAAATTCAAAATGAAAAGTTGCAATTTGAAATAAATAATAAAAGAAAGCCTAAAATTGCATTAATGGGTTTAGCTTTTAAGCCTAATATTGATGATTTAAGAGAATCACCTGCAAAATATATAATCCAACAAGTTTTACAGAATTCAAATGGTGATGATTACTTTATAGTTGAACCTAATATAAAATCTCATCCAATATACAAATTAACAGATTTTCAAGATGCTTGTGATAAAGCAGATATTATAGTTTTTTTAGTTGCTCATAACGAGTTTAAAAAAATAAATTTAGATAAAGAAAAAATTTCACTTGACTTATGTGGTGTTTTTTATTAACAATCTATAACTAATAATTACTACCGTTTCTAAGTGTAAATACATAGTTGTTTTATTTAGTTTATATATAAATTTGTATTAGATGAGAAAGAAGATATTAGTTACTGGAGGTGCTGGTTACATTGGCTCACATACTGTTGTAGAATTATATATTTCTGGTTACATGCCAATAATTGTGGATAATTTATGTAATACCTCTAAAAGAAATCTTGTTGGAATAAATCAAATTCTAAAGACTGATATTCCGTTTCACAAAGTGGATTGCACTGATTTAAATGAAATGGAAAATATTTTTAAAATTCATGATGATATAAATGCCTGTATTCATTTTGCAGCATTTAAATCAGTTGAAGAATCTGTTAAAAACCCACAAAAATATTACAAAAATAATATTGGTTCTACTGAAGTTTTATTAAAATGTTTAGAGAAAAATGAATTTAAGAATTTAATTTTTTCATCCTCATGTACGGTCTATGGTATGCCCGATAAATTGCCGGTTGATGAGAGTGCTCCCTTTAAAAAAGCCGAATCTCCCTACGCTGAAACAAAACAAAAGTGCGAAATCTTAATCAATAAAAATTTGTGTAATAGTGTTTCGTTAAGGTATTTTAACCCAATTGGATCACACGATTCTGGACTAATCGGTGATTGTTCAAACGATCGTGCAAGTAATTTAGTTCCAATAGTTACTGAGGTTGCATGTGGATTAAGAGAAAAATTAATTGTTAATGGAAATGATTACAATACTCACGATGGAACTTGTGTTAGAGATTATATTCATGTTCAGGATTTAGCTTTAGCGCATGTAAATGCTTTAGATTTTTTATTGCAAAATAATGTAAAAGAAGTTTTTAATGTTGGAACTGGAAATGGCTTAAGTGTTTTAGATATCATTAATGACTTTGAAGAAGTTAATAATTTAAAATTAAATTATAAAATAGGACCAAGAAGAGTAGGAGATATAGAAAAAATATATTCAAATGGAAATAAAACCAAAAATGTTCTTGGTTGGAGAGTATGTAGGTCTACGAAAGAGGCGTTAATTTCAGCATGGAATTGGCAAAAATCGAAAAAGTAAATGAAAATTAATTTAAATAATAAGACTATTCTTGTTACCGGTGGAGCAGGATTTATAGGTTCAAATTTATGTGAATATTTAATTGAAAAAGAAAATAAAGTTATTTGTCTTGATAATTTTTCAACTGGTAAAAGAGAAAATTTAAAACAACTTCTAAACCATTCAAAATTTAAATTAATTGAAGGAGATATTAGGAAATTAAATGATTGTTTAAAAGCAACTATTGGTGTTGATTATGTTTTGCATCAGGCAGCATTAGGATCAGTTCCTAGATCAATTAAAGATCCGATTACATCTAATGAGGTAAATGTGAGTGGTTTTTTAAATATGCTAATTGCTTCAAGAGATAATGGTGTTAAAAGGTTTGTATATGCAGCGAGTTCATCTACTTATGGAGACTCTGAAACTATGCCTAAAGTTGAAGATGTTATTGGAAAACCATTATCTCCATATGCGATAACAAAATATGTAAATGAACTATATGCTGACATTTTTTCGGCATCTTATGGATTAGAAACAATAGGGCTTAGATATTTTAATGTATTTGGAAGAAAGCAAGATCCAAATGGTGCCTATGCAGCCGTAATACCAAAATTTGTAAGTCAATTGATGAAAGGAGAGTCTCCCGTAATAAATGGGGATGGGAATTATTCAAGAGATTTCACATACATTGATAATGTAATACAAGCAAATTTATTAAGCTTGGTGACAACTAATGAAAAATCGATTAATACCGTTTATAATGTGGCTTATGGTGATCGAAATACGTTGAATGATTTAATGGGATACTTAAAAGAGTATTTATCTGAANTTGATTCTAAAATATCAAATGTTGAGGTTGTTTATGGTCCTAATAGAGCAGGAGATATTCCACATTCTCATGCAAGTGTTGAAAAAGCAAAACAATTATTGAATTATAACCCACAGTTTTCTTTACAAAAAGGATTGAAAGAGGCTGTTAAATGGTATTGGAAAAATTTATAACAAATGAAAAAAGATAAAATAGCAATTATTGGACTGGGATATGTTGGCTTACCTTTAGCAAGATTATTCGCAACAAAATTTCCAGTTGTTGGTTTTGATATTAACTCTGTAAGAATATCAGAGTTAATTTCCGGTTTAGATTCAACGTTAGAAGTTGAAAATGAAACTTTGAAATCTGTTTTAGTTGATGATGTTTTAGAATCTAATGGTTTGTACTGCACGAATCAACTAGAGAAAATTAAAGATTGTAATTATTATATTATAACCGTTCCAACTCCAGTTGACAAGAATAATAGACCTATTTTAACTCCACTGATAAAAGCGAGTGAGACTGTTGGTGCTGTTTTAAAAAAAGGAGATATCGTAATTTATGAATCAACAGTCTATCCTGGAGCCACTGAAGAAGACTGCATTCCTGTTTTGGAGAAAGTTTCTGGACTAATATTTAATATAGATTTTTACGCAGGATATTCACCCGAACGTATCAATCCGGGAGACAAAGAGCATACAGTAGAGAAAATTTTAAAAGTAACTTCTGGTTCTACACCCGAAATAGGCTTAAAAGTTGATAATTTGTATAAATCTGTCATCACAGCAGGAACTCATTTAGCACCTGCCATAAAAGTAGCGGAGGCGGCAAAAGTAATTGAAAATTCTCAAAGAGATATCAATATTGCATTTGTTAATGAGTTGGCTAAAATTTTTAATTTGATGGATATTAATACTTATGATGTACTTGAAGCAGCTGGCACAAAATGGAACTTCCTTCACTTCAAACCGGGCTTAGTAGGCGGTCATTGTATCGGTGTAGATCCCTACTATTTAGCTCAGAAAGCACAAGAATATGGGTATAACCCTGAAATTATTTTAGCAGGCCGTAGAATGAATGATAGTATGGGAGACTATGTTGCTTCTGAGGTGATAAAAACCATGATAAAGAAAGATATTAAAATTAAAGGTGCTGAAATTCTAATTTTAGGTATCACTTTTAAAGAAAATTGTCCAGATGTTCGCAATACTAAAATAGTAGATGTGATTTCAGCACTAAAACAATATGGAGTGAATGTAACAATATTTGATCCTTGGGCAAATGAAAAGGAGGTTCTGCATGAGTATAGTTTAGTTTCTGTAAAAGGATTGCCAAAAGAAAAGTTTGATGCTATTGTTTTAACTGTTGCTCATAATGAATTTAAAAATATTGATTTATCAATATTTAAGAAAGAAAATGCAATAATCTATGATGTTAAATCGATTTTAGATGAAAAAATTGTGGATGGCAATTTATAACTAATTATTTGCAAAAAATGAAACCGGCAAAATCGTGGGGTTTAATGAATAGAAAAATATTGATTAAGTAAGCGTATTATTTAGGCTATTGTATGAGATTATAAGATTTATATGAAAATTATATAAAACTATTTTGATTTTAACACGTAATTAGTTAAAAGTAAAGTTGAAGTGAAAGTGAAAGTGAAAGATAAAAATGATTTTAAAAGCATCTTAAAAGACACAACAATTATTGGTGCTTCTCAGGTTATAGTTATTTTAATCTTAATAATAAAATCAAAGATAACGGCTATCCTGATTGGTCCAATTGGATTGGGGCTGATTTATTCATTAACTAATGTGACAGGATTAATTGGTACAATTTCANACTTTGGTTTTGGAACAATTGCAATAAAAAATATTTCGAAAGTACATAGTTTTAAAAATAATTATTTATTATCTAGAATTGTTAAAACTTATTGGAGACTGGCTTTTATTACTGGAAGTTTGGGGCTTTTTTTAGTGGTTATATTTTCAAAATATTTAAGTAAAATAGCATTTGATAATAGTAATTACACAATCACTTTTATTATCATAAGCTGCACATTACTATTAGCTCAAATAAACACAGGACAATTTGTTATATTACAATCTTTAAAATATTTTAAAAAATATGCGATATCAAATATTATTTCAGGAGCCCTAATTGCATTATTTTCAATAATAATATTTTATTATTATGGTATTAGTGGCGTTGCAGCTACAATAATTATTAGTTCATTAATACCTCCACTCATCAATTTATATTATGTAAAGCATATTAAGTTTCAAAAAGTTGATATTACATCTAAGAGAATTGTTAAGTATGGCAAAGAATTACTCAATCTTGGTACAAGTATCAGTCTAACTAGGTTAATGCCAATAATTAGCACATTAGTTTTAAATGCATTTATAGTAAGAGCTGGAGGCTTAGATGAAGTGGGGTTATATAATGCGGGATTTGTTATTATTTTTGGATATACTGGAATTATATTTCAGGCTATGGAGCCAGAATATTTTTCTAGGCTGTCTGCTCATTCAAATAAAAAGGGCATATTTAACTTTACAGTTAATCAACAAATAGAAATTGCAATTTTATTGATAGCGCCAATGGTAATGATATTTTTATTTTTCGCTTCTGAATGTATTTTATTTTTATACTCTAGAGAATTCTTAATTCTATCCGATATGGTGAAATTAGGTATGCTTGGGCTATTTTTTAAGGCTTTTATATGGCCTCTTTCATATGTTTTATTGGTTAAAAAAAATAGTAAATTATATTTTTTAAATGAATTTATTTTTAATTTAGTTTTCTTAGGTCTTAGTTTATTGTTTTATAATAATTATGGAATTGTAGGCTTAGGTTATTCTTTTTTGATAGCAACAATTTTTAATATGATTTTTATCATTTTTGTTTTGAAATACAATTATAATTTTAATATTGAAAAGGATAAAATTAAAATATTTTGCATTCATTCTTTGCTTCTTGGGTTTGCATTTATCATTATCTTATTTGATGCAAATAAATATTTTTTATATTTGAGTGTTCCGTTTATTTTTACTTCTGTTTCATTATCATATTATTTTTTAAATAAAAAAATAAATATAAGAGANTATGTAATTAATAAAATTCCATTTTTTAATATTAAGTAATATGATTCTTTTGCTTGCATTATTTTCTCCATTTTTATGTTTATTGATTGGTTTAAAAAATTATCAAAAAAACTCTTCAAAATATTATGTTTTAGTTTATATACTTTTTTATGCTTTTACAGTTACCTTTCCATCTGGAGAAGTAAATATTGATTTTTTTAGACGTATAGATTTTTTTAATTACTATGCATCATTAACTAATTTCTCTATTACAGATTTAATTGGTACTTTATATTCGAATGATAATAATCATCAAAATGCTGATTTTCTAGAGCATATAATGGTTTTTTTTGTATCGATTATCACAGATGATTATAGATGGATGGTAGTTGTTTGGGGCTTGTTTTTTGGTTTATTTTACGTAAATAATATTTGGTTTATAATTGAAAAAATTAATCTTAGAATTAATCATTATAATATACTATGGTTCATGGCTCTTTTTTTAATTATTCCTTTTTGGAATATTAATGCATTTCGCTTCTGGGCAGCAGCTCAAATATTTATCTTTGGAGCACTTAGATTTTTTTATTCAGGAAATAAAAAATACCTTTTAATTAGTTGTTTATCAATTTTCGCCCATTTTAGTTTTGTTTTAACTGTTGTGTTATTATTTATTTATTCATTATCACCAAAAAAATTATTTTTAGCAAATATTATTTTCCTCACAACATTTTTATTGTCAAATATAAATATACATGCGCTTGATCAAATAATAAATTATCTGCCCGCAGGTTTTCAGGCTAAATATATTGGCTATACTTCAATCGATTATTTAGACAGAGTAAATGTCTTTAATAACGTAGATGTTAATTTTTATGTTAAACTTCGTTACAATCTATTATTAGTGGCTTTTGAATTAATGTTTTTACTAATTTATCTGAAGTATAAAGACTTTTTGAAAAATGAACTAAATAGAAATTTATTTTTTTTAAGTTTTATTATACTTAGCTTTTCCAATTTAGTATTTGACATTAAACCACTAGATAGATTTTTTAATATAGGTTGTTTTTTTATGATATTTATAGGGCTTAAATTCTGGAAATATTTATTTGAAAGAAATCAATTTCCAAAAATTTATAGATTTATTTCATTTTTACTAATAATGTTTATTGTAGTTGAAATTAGGATTGGTTTTGATACTATTAGTATTGCGTCAATAATAGGAAATCCAATTACTAATATTTTTTTAATAGATTCTAATTTTTCCTTGATTGACTTGTTTAAATAAAAAATAATATGATTAATTATTTAGAAATAAAGCAAAAAATTTTACAAAATGGAATAAATGTTTTGGGTTGGAGAACCAATAAAAAATATATTGTTATTGAATCTGATGATTGGGGTTCGATAAGGACACCCTCAAAAAACACATTAATGCATTTAAGAAAAAAGAATTATCCTATTGAGGATTGTCAATTTACATTAAATGATAGTTTAGAAAGAGATAAAGATTTAATTGCTCTTTTTGAAGTTTTGTCTTTAGCTAAAGACAAAAATGGAAATAATGCAGTAATTACAGCTAATAATATTGTTGCTAATCCCGATTTTAATAAGATAAGAGCAAACGATTATCAATCATATGAGTATGAATTATTTACTAAAACATTAAAAAAATATCCTCATAGTTCAAATGTTTATAGTTTATATAAAAAAGGGATTGAACTTGGCTTGTTTATTCCGCAATTTCATGGTAGAGAACATGTTAATGTTAGTAGTTGGATGCAAGCACTGAAGGATAAGAATCCTGATATTAATTATGGTTTTGATTTAGAGATGTTTACATTTAATTATAAAAAAAATATAGGATGCAAAGAAGGTTTTGCAGATGCATTTAGTATTTCAAACAAAATTGAAAAGGAATATTTAGATTCCATAATTGTTGATGGATTAAGGATATTTGAAAATTTATGGGGCTATAAAAGTAAGACAGTAATTGCCCCATGCTATACTTGGCATTCTGCGTCAGAACCTACTTTCTCCAATAAAGGTGTTAAATCAATGCAAGGTATGTTTATACAACATTCTGTTAATTGGAAAAGTAATAAACGAGAAAAAAAATATCACTTTTTAGGACAGAAAAGTAAAAATTCAAATATAAAATTTCTCGTTAGAAATTGTNTTTTTGAACCTTCTAGTGATTTAGAAATTGATTGGATTGATAAATGTTTGAGAGAAATAGAAATTGCCTTTAAATGGAATAAGCCTGCAATTATAAGTTCTCATCGATTTAATTTTATTGGTACAATAAATCAAGATTTATGCGATAAAAATCTAAAAAAGTTATCTATTTTGCTTAAAAAAATTATTTTAAAATGGCCTGATGTTGAATTTATTTCATCAGATAAATTAACAGAATTAATATGTGTGGAATAGCGGGTTATTTTTTAAAAAATAACAAAAAAATAAGATCAAATAAACAAATAAAGGAGATGTTAGAATCTCAAAAGCATAGGGGCCCCGATGATTCTGGAATATATGCTTTCGATTTAAATAATAAAAATGGAGAATCAGTTTCTAATAATCTTCTTGATTTAGATAATAATTATTCAGGAATATTGGGTTTTAATAGACTAAGTATTCAAGATTTGTCTTCTAATGGACATCAACCAATGTCTGATAAAACTGGCATGATTACAATTGCTTTTAATGGTGAAATTTATAATGCTAATAAATATAGAGATGAACTAATTAGTGATGGATATTTTTTTAATAGCTATACCGATACAGAAGTTATTTTAAATCTATATTTAAAATTTGGCTATCAGAAAATGATAAAAATGTTAAATGGAATGTTTGCTATTGTCATTGTTGATCTAAACGAAAAATCAATCTATTTTGGCAGGGACAGATTCGGAATTAAGCCATTTTATATTTATCAAAATGAAGATGTTTTTGCTTTTTCTTCAGAAATTAAAAGTTTTTATAGTTTAGATGGCTTTGTTGCCGAACTAAATAGAGACATGTTGAGTGAATATTTGCTTTTTAGAAACAATATTAATTATACATTGTTTAAAAATGTAATAAATCTTAGCCAAGGTCACTTTATAAAAATAGATGCTAATGGTTTTCAGAAACGTGTAAAGTATTTTGATGTTAATGATTATGACAGGTTAAAGCTAATTAATAAAGAAAGTAATTTACATTTAAGTATTGAAAGTCTACTATCTAAATCAGTTCAAGGACAATTAGTTAGCGATGTTAAATTGGGCTGTCAATTGTCCGGTGGAGTAGATTCTAGTTTGATAACTTATGAAGCAAATAGAATTTCACACGGTAAAGGAATGGAAAGTGTTTCTATAGTTTTTCAAAATGAAAAATTCAGTGAAGAAAAATATATTGATATTGTTACAAAAGAAACTGGAGTTTTAGCTCACAAATTTATTTTAGATGAAAAATTTTATTTAGATAATATACTTGATGCAACTTGGCATCTTGATTCTCCTATCAATCATCCAAATACAATCGGTATTCTTTTGCTTTCAGAAAAAGCTAAAAAACATGTTACAGTATTGCTTAGTGGTGAGGGTGCTGATGAAGTTTTCGGAGGATATGCTAGATTTTTATATGATAAGTTTTATAAAAATAAAAAATTATTATATGAACTTAGAGTTTCTAAAAGCCCGATCAACCTTTTAAAGGTGTCTCTAAAGAAAGCAGAAAGAGTTGTTTTATCAAGCTCATTTATGCATTTAGATATAGCTGCCAAACTTTATCCAAATTTTAATGTTAAAAAGGCTCTTTCAAACAGATTAGAAATATATAATGAATTAAAAGGTAGTGATTTTGATAAACAAGTCAAGTATGAGATTAAAACTTATATTCCAGATTTATTAATGCGTCAAGATAAAATGTCAATGGCACATAGTATAGAAAATCGAGTACCTTTTTTAGATAATGAAATTGTTGAATGGTCTTTTTCACAACCTGAAGAGAATTTTAAAGGAATTAACCCAAAAACAAAAAAGGTAGATAATAAATTTCAATTAAAAAAATATTGTGAAGATCTATTTGGAGAAGATTTTTCATTTAGACCTAAAATGGGATTTGGTATTCCTCTGAAGGAGTTTATGAATTCTAAAAAATATCAAGACTTAATTTCAGAAATAATATTACCTGGACTAAAAGAAGATAAAATTTTTAATTATAATTTAATAGAAAAATGGGTAAAAAATATTAACTCTATAAGTAATCGAGAGATAGAATCTTTATGGATTATTTCATCTTTTCAATTATGGAAATATAGTTTTAATGTTCAGTAAAGTATTTTANATTATTATAGAAAAATATTTAACAAGTATGAGATTTTTTATAAATTTGAATTAACAAAATTTTATGATTTATATACATAAATCTGGGGAAGCTTCTTTTAGGCCAAATTGGGTCAACTATTGCAAAGAAAATAATATTGATTTTAAATTAGTTAATGCTTATGACACTAATATCATTAGTCAACTAAATGAATGTGCTATTTTTTTGTTTAATTATCATCATACAAAAATTGAAGATTTTCATTTTGCTAAAAGCTTAAATTTTTCTTTACAACAGGTTGGCATTAAAGTTTTTCCAGACTTTAATACTGGTTGGCACTTTGATGATAAGTTAGCTCAAAAATATTTACTTGAATCTATAGGTGCTCCATTTGTTAAAACTTACGCTTTTTATTCTAGCGATGATGCTTTTGAGTGGGCTAATAAAACAAGTTTTCCTAAAGTATTTAAGCTTAAAGGTGGTGCAGGTTCAAATAATGTTTCCTTAATAAAATCAAAAGAGCATGCAAAAAAAATAATTTCAAAAGCATTCAGTAAAGGCTTTAGTAAATACAATAGATTTAATGATTTAAAAGAGATTTCACGCAAGTATTTTAAGGGGACAAGTAACTTAATTGATCTTTTAAAAAGTTTTAGGAGATTAGTTGTTTCTACAAAATTTGCTAATCAAGCTGGTAATGATGCAGGGTATTTACTTGTTCAAGATTTTATTCCAAATAATACTTTTGATATTCGCATTATAGTAATTGGTAAAAGGGCATTTGCTATTAAAAGATTAGTTAGAGAAAATGACTTTAGGGCTTCAGGCGGAGGGAAAATTATTTATGAAAAGACTCAAATTGATGAAAGATGTGTGAAAATATCTTTTGATGTTAATAAAAAGTTAAAATCTCAATGTATTGCTTATGATTTTGTTTTTGATGAAAAAAATATTCCTTTAATTGTAGAGGTGAATTATGGTTTTGATAAACTAGGATACTTGCCATGTCCTGGCTATTGGGATGAAAAATTATTTTGGCATGAAGGAAGTTTTGATCCTTGTGAATGGATAATAGATGATTTAATTAATAAAAAATAATGAAACAACATAATGTCTTGAAAAAATGTATTCTTTGTAAATATGATGATATTTATATTAAACATAATGTTCTAAGAAATAACTATTCTTTAGCTAAATGTTTGAAATGTAACTTTAAATTCACATTTCCACGTCCAAAAATTGATTTTTTAATTGATTATTACAATAGTATATCAAGTGTAAGATTCTATAAATTTACTGACAAAAGATGTATTAAAGATTCAAAAGGGATTTATAAAGACATAAAAAAATATAATCCAGAAGCAAAAACTATTTTAGAAATAGGAGGTTCAACTGGTTATTATCTTAATGGTCTTAAGTTAAGAGGATATGATGTTATTGGTTCTGAGTTGTCTGGCGATGCTGTCAATCTTGCAAAAGAATGGTACAACATAAAAATGTATGAGGCAGAATTCCCTCCAATAAATTATCAAGAAAGTTTTGATGTTATTATAATTCATCATGTTATTGAACATGTTATCAACCCAATAGATTTTATAACTCAAGCAAAAAAATATTTATCTAAAAATGGNATTATTATCATTGAAACACCTAATGTTAATTCTATTGGTATTAAGATATTTGGTAGACACTATCCAGTTTTTTGCCCTCCGGGTCATTTAAATTATTTTTCAATAACAACTATTAAAGAACTACTTGGAAATGATTCTACTGCCAAGTTAATAACGACTAGTCATTCTGGACAATCATTATATAATTTTGTTAATGCAATTTTTTCCTCAATGTCAATTAAATCTTTAATTAATAAGATAATTAGTAGAGAACAAAAAGTAAAAACTACTCAAAAAGTATCAACATTAAATAATTCAAAATATTCAGTTTTATTATTTTCACAGAAAATATCAAAAATTTTACAATTAATAATGTTACCAATTTTTTGGACTATTGATAAATNAAATATGGGTGAAAACTTAAATTTTATTTTAAAAAATGAAAAGTAAATATATATATGGTTCTTTTTTTCGGCCCNTTAGAAAAGTTGCGAAATATCTTCTCTCATACGCTTATTATATAGTAATTATATTATATAAGATGCCAAAAGTTAAATCTATTGATGAAACTATAGAGACTCTTTTAAATGAAAAAAAATCAATTTGTAGATTCGGAGACGGTGAGTTTTTATATATGCTTGATAAATTTGACATGCCTTATCAAAGATATGATAATGACTTATTTNTAAGACTAAAAGAGNTTTTACGATCTAACCATCCTGAAATTTTAATTGGATTACCACATGGTTATAATAAAATAACAAATATGACTTTTTCTTTAAAAGCATATTGGAGAGGGCAAATTGCTTGGATTTATCCTCGTATTAAAAATCTTTTACAATTTAATAGACCATATTATAATTCTTCTTTTACAAGATTTTATATGGATTTTTTGAATAAGGAAAAATCTTCAATTTATATAGAAAAAATAAAAAGATTATGGGCTGGGATGAATATTCTTATTATTGAGGGAAATGAGAGTAGATTAGGAGTAGGGAATGATTTATTTGCTAAAGCAAAATCTGTAAAAAGAATATTAGGACCAAGACATAATGCTTATGATAATTATGATATTCTTCTTAATAAAGCAAAAAAATTTGAAAAAGATACTTTAATTTTATTAGCATTAGGGTCTACAGCTACAGTTCTTGCATATGACCTTACAATTGCCGGTTATAGAGCGCTTGATATCGGTAATNTAGATATAGAATATGAATGGTTTTTGATGAANGCAACCGAAAAAGTTATAGTTAAAGGTAAATATACAAGCGAGGCAAGTGGTGGTCGTAATGTTAAAGATTGTAATAATGAAAAATATTTAAATGAAATTGTTTCAGATTTCAGTAAAATAAATGGTTAACCATAAGCCATCTTATTTTGTCATTGGGCCGTCTTTGAAAATGGGAGGTATGGAACGTGCAAGTGCTAATCTGGCTAATAGTTTAGTTTCTCAGGGTCATAATTGTATTTATATTTCCCTTTTTAATCAAGAAAAGTTTTTTTATTTAGACAAAAGAGTGAAATTCATTGAGCCAAATTTTAATTATAAAAAACTTAATTTAATTCAAACAATTCTATGGCTAAGATCAATTTTAAAAAATCATCCTATAAAAAATGTTATTGTTTTTAATAAGTTATATTCTGCATTGACATTATTATCTAATTTGTTTCTTTCAAAAAAGGTATTTATTTCTGAAAGATCAAGTCCTTTTTATAAACCTGGACTTTTTATTGATTTTTTTACAAATGTTGTTTTTTATTTTATAAAACCACATGGAATTTTGTCCCAAACTAAAATAGCATCTGAGCATCAAAAAAAATATTATGGAGAAAAAATTCCGATTCTAATTTTTCCTAATATTTTGAGAAAAGTCAAAACTTTTAATTCAAATATTAGAAAAAATATAATTTTAGCAGTAGGAAGGGTAAATGATCATTTAAAGGGATTTGACAGACTACCTGATATTATGAATTTATTAGAAAATAAAGATTGGAAATTAAATGTTGTTGGTGGAGATTTTTGTGATTTTTTATATAAAAATAAAATTGAAGATTTAAATTTAAAAAATAGAATTTCTTTTCTAGGAAAATTATCATCTGATGAATTAGATAAAGTATATTCAGAATCTGGAATTTTTGTCATTACTTCAAGAAGCGAAGGCTTTCCAAATGCATTGTGTGAGGCTATGGCATTAGGACTTCCTGCAGTCGCATTTGATTTTATTGCAGGACCTAGAGATATTATAAAAAATGGTTCTGATGGAATAATTGTTGATAATAATAATATTCAAGCTATGGCAAATGCGATTGATGATTTAATACAAAACAAATCAAAAAGAGAACTTATGTCAAATAAAGCTAAGTTNATAAANCAAAAATTTAATGAAAAAAAAATTATCTCTGAACTTATTAATTTCATTCAATTATGTTAAAGAATCAACCTCTTGTTTCAATAATAGTTCCAATATATAATGCTGAGTTATATTTAAAAAATTGTATTGATTCAATTAAAGATCAAACCTATTCTAATTTAGAAATTATTTTAGTGAATGACGGATCAACAGATAATTCATTAGAAATATGTAAAAATTATTCTAATGATGATAAAAGAATAATTGTATTGTCTCAAGAAAATAAAGGTGTTTCATTTGCGCGCAATAGTGGCATTGAATATTCAAATGGAAAATATATTATGTTTGTTGATTCAGACGATTGGTTAAATATTAATACAATTTCCAAAGCAATTTTTGTTGCAGAAAGTAAAAATATTGATCTTGTTTTTTTTAATTTTTTCAAGGAATTTGAAGATAAGAGTAAAATATATAATCATGTTTTTAATAAAGATATTTTATTTGAAGGCAAAAATCTTGCTGATTTGCATAGAAGAATTTGTGGTCCAATAAATTTTGAAATGAGAGCCCCTCAATTAATTGATTCATTTATTTCTAATTGGGGTAAATTATATTCAGCAAAAAAGATAAAAAAAAATAATATTTCATTTGTTGATACAAAATTAATTGGATCAGAGGATATCTTTTTTGCATTAGAGTGTTTTGGTGTTGTTAATAATGNTTATTATTTAAACGAAGCTCTATATCATTATAGAAAAGATAATCCTAATTCATTAACAAAAAGTAATAAGTCAAGTCAAGTTTTCTTTAGGTTTCAAAAATTATTTGAATATATGTTTGAATATTTGAGAATTAATAATAAAGATAAAATTTATTTCAGAGCTTTAAATAACAGAATTGCTATTTCAATGATGAATATTGGATTAAGTGAGGTAAATCCCAAAATTGATGTTCCACATAATAAAAGAATAAATACTATTTCAACTCATTTAAATAGTAATTTATTTAATAATGTATATAATGATTTTAATTTTTCCCATTTAAAATTACATTGGAAATTATTCTATTTTGCATGTAAAATAAAAAACGCGCATTTGGTTTATTTTTTATTATTAATAATGAAAAAATTTACCAATAAATAATTAATAATATGTGTGGAATTACTGGAATAATATCATCATCAACAAAAAATCTACAGCAAATTTCATTAATTAATGAAAAATTAAAAAAGCGTGGACCTGATGATATGGGAATTTATCAAGATGAAAATATTGCTTTAGGCCATAGAAGACTTTCTATATTAGATGTGAAAAATGGGCAACAGCCTATGTTTAGTGATGATTCCAATGTTGTTGTTGTTTATAATGGAGAAATTTATAACTTTTTTGATCTAAGAAAAGAATTAATTAAACAAGGTATAGATTTTACAACTAATTGTGACACAGAGGTGATTTTAAAAGGTTATTTGCATTGGGGTCTTGAAGAACTACTTTCACAAATTGAGGGAATGTTTGTCTTTGCAATTTATGATAAGAAAAAAGAAAAACTATTTATTGCAAGAGATAAGTTTGGTGAAAAACCTTTATATTATAAAAATGATGATGGGTTTTTTGCTTTTTCATCTGAGCTCAAAGGTTTAGAACCATTAATAAGAGTTAAAACAATTGATAAAAAAGCTTTAAATCTTTTTCTTTCACTTTCCTATATCCCTTCACCATACACAATTTATGAAAATGTCAAGAAAATGATGCCTGGCACATTTTTAGAAATTAATTTTAATCGTGATATAAAAGAGAAAAGATATTATGATTTATTAAAAATAATAAAAAATATTCCTAAAAAAAATAATTTTAAAAATGCATGTGATGAACTGCGAAAATTAATGATAGATTCTGTTAGAAAGAGGATGATTTCTGATGTGCCTATTGGTTCTTTCTTAAGCGGAGGGTTAGATTCAAGTATCGTTTCATCAATAATGAGTAATATTTCAGAAAACCCAATAAATACATTTTCAATTGGTTTTAAAGAAGAGTCATATGATGAAAGTTTAAGAGCCGAATTAGTTGCAAAAAAAATCAAATCAAATCATAATGTTGTAACACTAGATTTTGACGATGTTATAAAGGAAATTGATTCTATTCTAGAATATTATGACGAACCTTTTGGAGATTCCTCTGCTATTCCTTCTAATTATGTTGCAAAATTAGCTAGAAAAAAAGTAAAGGTCGTATTGACAGGAGATTGTGCAGATGAATTATTTGGAGGATATGAGAAGTATTTATCTGAATATTACTCTAATATTTTTAATAAATTTCCAATTGCTATAACTAATTTGTTTAAAGAAATTGTAAAAAATGTTCCGCACAATAGTTTTACAAATTCTATTTTAAGAAGAGTTAAAAAAGTTATTAATGTTTCTAACTTAACTCCATTTGAAAGATATTATCAAATGATGTGTCTTGGAATGAATGATTCAGATAGAAATTTACTTTTAAATTCAAATTATCATACTGAGATCAATAATTTTATTTTAAAAAGGTATTCTAAATTTCAAGACGGAGATAAATTAGAGAAAAGTTTTTATACAGATTTAACTACAGTACTAGAGGGAGATATGTTGGTGAAAATTGATAGAATATGCATGAAGAATTCTCTTGAGGCAAGAGTTCCGTTTTTAGATTCTAAAATTGTTGAATTTGCATATAGCATACCAACCTTTTTTAAGATTAAAAAAAGAAACAAAAAATATATTTTAAAACAAACATTTAAAGATCTTCTTCCTAAAAAAACATTAGCTTTTAGGAAAAAGGGCTTTGGAGTTC
The DNA here is from genome assembly GCA_002684605.1 of Candidatus Pelagibacterales bacterium. Next base: position 17,069 of record NYVM01000002.1, read on the forward strand.
CGATTGATCATTGGTTTAAAAATGAATTGAAGGAAGAGCTTGTTATGTTATTAGATGAAAAAATTATTATTGAGCAGGGTTTATTTAATTATAATATTATTTCTAAATGGTTAACTGAACATTTTGATGGTAAACAAAATCATAAAGAGAAACTTTGGAATTTATTTGTTTTTCAAAAATGGTATTTTAATAAAATGCAAAAATGAAGAAGATATTGCGAATTTCAACTGTTCCAATTTATATGAATATTGTTTTAAAAGACCAATTAAAATTTTTGAATAAATACTTTAATATTATTGCTGCTACTAGCTATGACGAAAAGCACTACAATGAAATTCAACAAAGAGAAGGAATTAAAATGAGAGAAATAGGATTGTGTCGTACTATATCACCATTTAAAGATATTAAGGCATTAATTCAACTAATTCTTCTAATAAAAAATGAGGAACCACATCTTATACATACTCATACACCAAAAGCAGGACTTTTAGGAATGATTGCAAGTTACATTTGTAGAGTACCTATCAGAATTCACACTGTTACAGGCATGCCATTAATGGGTGTTAAAGGGTTTAAAAGAAAAATATTATTATTTGTAGAGAAAATAACTTATTCTTTAGCTAGTCATATTTATCCAAATTCTAAAGGACTTAAATCATTTATAGTGCAGGAGAATTTAGCTTCTGAAGCTAAACTTAAAGTACTTTTAAATGGAAGTACAAATGGTGTTGATTTTGACTTTTTTAATCCTAATTTGTTAATTCCAAAACAAGAGCTTAGAGAAAAAAATAATCTTAAAAAAGATGATTTTTTATTTCTTTTTGTTGGTCGGATTGCTAAAGAGAAAGGAATTGAAGAGTTAGTTAATGCTTTTGTAAGACTAGAAAAAGAATTTCCAAATAGAAACATTAAATTAATGTTAATTGGAAAAGTTGAAACACAGTATGGCATCCTTAGTAAAGAAACATTGAATCTTATTAACACCCATTTAGATATTTTAACACCAGGAAGATTTGATGATGTTAGGCCGTATTATAAAATGTCTGATATATTTANCTTACCTAGCTATAGAGAAGGCTTTCCAAATGCAGTTCTTGAAGCTGGAGCAATGGGATTACCNTCAATAGTTACAAATATNAATGGATGCAATGAAATTATCACACATAATATTAATGGAAAAATTNTNCCNGNTAAAGATGAACACAAATTGTATGAGGTAATGAAAGAAATGTTTTTGAANGATAAAGGAAATAAAAGAATGTCAAAAAAAGCAATTGAAATTATCAAAGAAAGGTATAGTAGGAAGAAAATGATACAAGAATTAAAAAAAGAATATAATCTTCTTTTAAATAGTAAATATGACGTTTAGTTTAAAGGATACAATTTTTAAGAATCTAAAAAATTTTCCAGGATGGCGAACAAATAGAAAGATAGTTGTTTTTTCTATTGATGATTATGGAAATATCCGAATGGCATCAAAAGCAGCAAGAGATATTCTAAAAGCTAAAGGACTTGCAATTGATTCTAATAGATTTGACCTTTATGATTCCTTAGAAACTGCAGAAGATTTAGAAGCTCTTTTTGAAACCCTTCAAAGTGTAAAAGATAAAAATGGTAATAATGCCATCTTTACATCATTTACTAATGTTGCAAACATCAATTTTGAGGCTATAGAGCAGAATGGATTTGAAAAATATGAATACGAATCAATTCTAGATAGTTATGAAAAGATGCCATCAAACAAATCACCATGGAAAATATTCAAAGAAGGAATAGAAAAGAATTTGATTGTGCCAGAATCACATGGAAGAGAGCATGTTAATTTGGAGTATTTCAATGAACTTCTTAAAAGAAAAGATGCCGAATTAATATCATGTATTTTAGAAAGATCTTTTGGAGGGTTGAATGCAAAACCCTTTAAGAATATTGGTTATACCGCAGCCTTTGATTTTGAAAATAATCCTAATTTTGAAAAACAAAAGGAAATTTTAACTTCAGGACTTGAGTTGTTCGAAGAAATATTTGGTAGAAAAGCATCTCATTTTAATGCTCCTGGAGCACATGAACATCATTTTTTAGAATCAACAATGTTTGAAAAAGGAATTAATTTTATTGATACTGATTTTATAAAAAGAGAGCATCAAGGTAATGGAGTTTATTCAAATAAATTAACTTTCAACGGAAACATGAATAAATTAGGACAAATTTATTTTGTCAGAAATTGTGTTTTTGAACCATTATTAGATTTAAATAAGGATTATGTAGATAGTTGTTTAAAAGAAATAGAAATTGCTTTTAGGTATAATAAACCGGCTAATATTAGTAGTCACAGAGTTAATTTTTCTGGAGAAATCGATTCAAATGTTAGATTAAGAGGATTAAGTGAACTGAAGCGATTATTACTATCAATTGTAAAAAAATGGCCAGAGGTAGAGTTTATGTGCACCAATGAATTAGGATTTTTGATGAAAAATAATTAAATAACAAAATTTTTAAATAAGTTGTTAAAATAAATTTATTTTAGATATTAGATATAGATGAGAAGAAAAACATTCTTTATATTAGATAGATTTAAAGGAAGCCCAGTTAAAAAAAATTTAGACGATTTAACTTCTTTTTTTGATAACACCTACGATTTAAATGAATTTTTATCATTTCAGAAAGAGCGATTAAGTAATATTATTATATATTCAATAGATAATGTGTCTTTTTATAAGAATTATAATATTGATTTCTTAAAATTTCCAGTAATAGATAAATTTATTGTAAGAAATAATTTAAATAATTTTATTTCAAAGGAATTTGACAAGGAGCAGCTCAAGGAGGTTGTCACAAGTGGTTCAACAGGTTTGCCTTTTAAGGTTTTTCATAATAAAGCTAAAGAATACAGAAATAGTGCTGATGCAATCAAATTTGGTGAAATAGGAGGGTTTAATTTTGGTACTACTTTAGCTTATTTAAAGATTTGGAATAATTTTAATAATAAATCAAATTTTATTAAATATATTCAGAATATTCTTCCAATAAATGTTGTAAATCTTTCTGATCAAAGCATAGAAAAATTGATTAATAAGTTGAATAGAATGTCTTCTTTAAGTATTTTAGGTTATGCATCGGCAATAGAAACTATATCAGAATCTGTAAAAAGAAATAATTTTGATTTAAAAGTAAAATTTAATTCAATAATTACTATGTCAGAGGGAATTAGTTTAGAATCAAGAAATCAAATTCAGAAAACACTTAATTGCCCTGTTTATGCTAGATATTCAAATGTAGAAAACGGAATAATAGCGCAACAAATATCAATGGATTCTGACATGTACTTGATTAATTCATCTAGTTATTATGTAGAAATTTTGAGTTTTGATAAAGATTGTAATGTTAAAAAGGGACAATTAGGAAGAATTGTAGTAACAGATTTTTTTAATAATGGCATGCCAATGATAAGGTATGATACTGGTGATATTGGATCAAAAATTGTCATTACAGAAAATGGTAAAACTAAAGAGTTTTTAACGAACGTAGAGGGAAGAAAAATGGATGCTATCTATAATACCAAAGGTGAATTGGTTTCATCATTTATAATTACTAATGGAATGTGGAAATACTCAGAGTTACTTCAATATCAATTTATCCAAAAATCTAATAATGAATATTTTTTCAAATTGAATTGCACTAATGGTTTTGAAAGAGAGGAAGAATTAAAAAATGATTTTATAAGTATACTTGGTTCAAATGCTTTAATAGGTTTTGAATATGTAAATGATATCCCCTTATTATCCTCTGGTAAAAGAAAGAAAGTTATTAATTTAATAAAATAATAAAATAATAAAATGAATATATTAATAAGTGGAGTTGGAGGCCCTACTCCGAGAAGTGTTTCTAGAAGTATTAAAATCAGTAAATATGCTAAAAATTCTAAACTATTTGGAACAGAGATACAACGATTTGTTTATGGTCTATATGAATCTGATTTATACGAAGAAAATATTATAGTTCCTAAATCTAGAGATAAAAAATACTGGGACGTTTTAAGAGCATTTATTAAGGAAAATGATATTAAATATGCAATGATTCATCCTGAAAATGCAGTTTTAGAGTGGTCTTTTTTTAAAAAAAATGGAGGTATTTGGCCTTGTAAAACAATTTTGCCTGATTATGATTTAGTTAAGATTTTATTGAATAAAGGTGAAATGACTTCAATTTTAAAAGATAGTGGATTTGTTCCTCAGTCATATGTTCTAAAACCAGAAGAATTAGATCTTTCTAAACTTGAAGAGCAGCTACATTATCCCTTTTGGATTAGAAGCACATCAGGATCAAGCGGATTAGGGTCATTAAAAGTTGAAAATCGCGAAAGTTTAAAAAATTGGTTTACAATTAATCCATTAGTATCAGAATTTATTGCAAGTGCTTTTTTGCCAAAAAGAAATTTGGCTTGTAAACTTTTGTATTATAATGGAGAATTGATAAGATCAGCAAGTGCAGAGAGAGTTAATTATATAATGTCAAAAGTNGCTCCTTCTGGAATTACAGGAAACACATCATTTGGACGATTACTAAATGAACCAGATTTAGTTGATAAAGCTATATGTGCAATGGATTTGCTTTTTGAATATACTAATACAAAAAAACATGGTTTTTTTACAGTAGATTTTAAGGAAGATATTGATGGTCGNCCATATATTACAGAAATAAATGTTAGAATGGTAGCGTTTAATTATAGTTTTGCACTTGGAGGCGCGAATTTTTCAGAGGATATTTTAGCTTTATTNAGTNACGATCCATTATTTGACAAGACTTATAAAATGTATGAATTTGATCCTAACACTATTTTTTTAAGAGATGTTGATGTTGAACCTATTTTAATGAAGGAATCAGAACTGTTATAATTTCACAAAAACAATGTTAAATACTTANAGCTTTATAAAATTTTTTTTTGATGTATTTTTTTCATTTTTTGGTTTGATAATATTATCTCCANTTTTTTTANTAATTATAATAATCTTGAGATTTTCAGGAGATGGAGAGGTTTTCTATTTACAAGAAAGAATGGGATACAAAAACAAGCCTTTTTTCATATATAAGTTTGCTTCTATGATGAAAAATAGTGCCGATATCGGTAATAAAACAGTGACAGTAAGGAACGATCCCAGAATTACAAAATTTGGAAAATTTTTAAGAATTACAAAGCTAAATGAATTGCCTCAAATTATAAATGTTTTGAAGGGTGAAATGTCTTTTGTTGGACCACGTCCATTATTAATTTTAAGCTTTAAAAAATATAATTTAGATGTTCAAAAACTGATATATCTTAATAAACCAGGAATAACTGGAATTGGGTCATTAATCTTTAGAGATGAGGAATTATTAGTTAGTAAATATAAAGATGCAGGAAAAGACCCACTTGAATATTATAAATTATATATTTACCCATATAAAGGAGCTTTAGAATTATGGTATTTTAAAAATCGTTCATTTATGATTGATATAAAAATTTTATTTTTAACATTCTGGTCAATTTTTTTTAAAGATTCGCTTTTGGTATTTAAGTCAATTAAAGGTTTACCAAATAAACCAAGTATTCTAAGTGTTACTGGAATTAATAATCTTACAAATAAAATATGATTCCATTATCTGTGCCAAATATCTCAGGAAATGAGTTGAAATATGTAAAAGATTGTCTTGATACGGGTTGGATATCCTCAGCCGGAGCATATGTAAATAAATTTGAGGAGTCAGTTCGTGCCTACACTGGTTCAAAATATGCTGTTGCTTGTATGAACGGAACNGCCGGTCTTCAAATATCATTACTTCTTGCTGGAGTTACCAATAAGGATATTGTAATTGCTCCAAATCTTACTTTTGTTGCTACACTTAATTCTATCTCATATACAGGTGCTCAAATTATACTTGTTGATGTTTGTAAGAATACTTGGCAGTTAGATGTTGATTTNTTACANAAATGGTTAAAAGAAAATGCTATAATTAAAATTTTCAAGGGTAAAAAAATAGCTGTTGAAAAATTAACAGGAAAAAAAATTGGTGCTATAATACCGGTATACGTTCTAGGCGGATTTGTTAATATAGAACAGCTATTAAAAATTAGCGAAGCTTATGNAATCCCTATANTTGAAGATAGTACTGAATCGCTTGGAAGTTTTAAAAATAATAAACATTCNGGTACATATGGAATTACAGGAGTTATAAGCTTTAATGGAAATAAAATAATATCTAGTGGTGGTGGCGGAATGATTTTAACTAACGACAAAGATATTGCTAAAAGAGCAAAACATATCACAACAACTGCTAAATCAGATCCTTTAGATTATTTTCATGATGAAGTAGGTTATAATTACCGTTTGGTGAATGTTCTAGCAGCTATTGGACTTGCTCAAATGGAAAATTTTGAAATGATATTAAAAAGAAAAAAAGAAATAGATTATCTATATAGAAAAGAATTGAGTGGAGTTGGAGATATAATTTTTCAAGAAAACGAAGCTGATTCTCAACCTAATTGTTGGTTGTTTACATTTCGTACAAAAAAAATGAGAGAATTACTATCTTATTTAAATGATAAAAAAATTCAAAGTAGACCATTCTGGACGCCAATGAATAATTTACCCATGTACAATAATTTAATTTATGTTAATGAAAATGACATTTCAAATAGTATTTTTAAAGAATGCATTAGTATTCCTTCATCATCTAATTTAACTGATTCTGATCAACATAAAGTTATTTTAGAAATTAAAAACTTTTATAAATTATGATTTTACCTAATATTTCAGAATTCATTAAACATTTTATTACAAAAAGAGAGAAAAGTTTTTTTGAAATTGATTTAAGAAACAATCAAGATAAGTTAAATGAAGAAATTAATGGGAAATCAGTTTTAGTAATAGGCGGAGCAGGTACTATAGGATCTTCTTTTGTTAAAGCGATATTAAAATTTTNCCCTTCAGAATTAATAGTTGTTGACACTAATGAAAATGGTTTAACAGAATTAACTAGAACTTTAAGAAGTGATTTTAATATAAAAGTTCCTGAAATATATCTTACATATCCAATGTCTTTTAGCTCTCAAGTATTTTATAAAATGTTAAAAAGTCATGGATCCTTTGATATAGTAGCTAATTTTGCTGCTCATAAACATGTAAGAAGTGAAAAGGATTCTTTTTCCATTGAAGCGATGATNAAAAATAATGTTTTAGATGCAAAAATATTTTTAGATTATTTAAAATTAAATAAGCCATCTCATTTTTTCTGTGTTTCAACTGATAAGGCTGCAAATCCAGTAAATGTGATGGGTGCTTCAAAAAAATTAATGGAAAATGTTATTATGTCTTATTCTAAAGACTTTAAAATAACTACGGCTAGATTTGCTAATGTTGCTTTCTCAAATGGATCTTTGCTCTTCGGTTATATTGAAAGATTATTACAGAGACAGCCTATTACATGTCCCTCTGATGTTAAACGGTTTTTTGTTTCCCCAGAGGAAAGTGGTGAAATTTGTCTTTTAACTTGTATTCTTGGTATTAGTGGTGATATTTTTTTTCCCAAATTAAATGAAGATCAACTCGTTAATTTTAAAGCTATAACTCTAGACTTTTTTAAATATTTGAATATAGAGATTAAAATATGCCAAAGTGAAGTTGAAGCAAAAGAGGCCGCTAATTTAATGGATGAAAATTCTTCATATCCTTGTTATTTTTTTAGCACTGACACTAGTGGTGAGAAGTTATATGAGGAATTTTACACTAATGATGATCAAATAAATTTAAATAAATTTGAATCAATTGGAGTTGTAATAAATTCAAAAAAACCCTCATATACAGAAATTCATTCTGTTGTAAACGATTTAAATACTTTATTTGATATGAAGCAGTATAGAAAAGAAGATATTATAAAATCAATAAATAATTTGCTACCCAATTTTAAACATATCGAGACAGGTAAGTCTTTAGATCAAAAAATGTAATAAATGTATAAACTAACTAAAAGACTCTTTGATATTTTTTCTTCATCAATTGCATTAATAATATTATCCCCTTTATTATTGCCAATAATAGCTTTACTTAGACTAACATCAGAAGGTGAAGTTTTTTATTTTCAGGAAAGAATAGGAATGTATAATAAACCATTTAAAATTTTCAAATTTGCTACTATGTTAAAAAATAGTTCAAAAATGAAGGGAGGCTATATTACTGTTAAAAATGACCCCAGATTAACTTTTATGGGTAGCTTTTTGAGAAAGTCTAAAATTAATGAATTACCTCAATTGTTAAATATTTTCTTAGGTCAAATGAGTGTAGTAGGCCCTAGGCCAGTAATGCGTGTTAGCTTTGAATCTTATCCAAAAAAAATACAAAAAATTATTTACAATGTAAAACCTGGTCTCACAGGCATTGGTTCGATAATTTTTAGAGATGAGGAGGAGATTATAACAAAAGTAAAAAGTGATGGTGGTGATATTTGGGACTTTTATAAAAATATAATTTATCCATTTAAAGGCGAGTTAGAAATTTGGTATCAAAAAAATAAATCTTTTTTGCTTGATTTGAAATTAATTTTTATCACTGCATGGGTGATATTTTTTTCGAATTCTAAAATTTACGATAAATTTTTTGTCAATCTACCCAAAAGAAATTTTTAATAAAAACTTTGTATCTATTTCAAAAATATATATAATTTTTTTAAGAAATGAAGTCCATATTTAGATTTTTAGTTTTAACAATTTATTATTAATACAATTTTAATATAGCTGATTCAAAAATGTTGTTTAATAGATATAATACTTATTTTTGTTTTAAAATTTAAATTCTTTTTATAACATGAATAGAATATTTCGTTTTTTATTAGTAATATCTTTATTTTTTTCCTGTTCTCACAAGAAACATTTAGTTTATCTAAATGATATAAATCAAGGAAATGTGAATAAGGTAAATTTGTTTGTGAAAAACAATATTGAGATTGGGGATATTCTTAAAATTGATATCAATACAGTTATTCCAGAGGCATCAGCCCCTTATAAAGCCATATCAGAAATCAAATCAAATATTAACGTTGATTTATTAATTATTGATGGTTTTTTAGTTGATAAAGATTCTACAATAAATTTCCCTGTTTTAGGCAATATAAGTGTTGTTGGCTTTACAGAAAAAGAACTTTCCTTACAAATATGTGAATTACTCGTTGCTGGTGGACATCTCACTAACCCTCATGTAAAAGTTAAAAAGGTTAATTCTAAATTTACAGTTTTAGGTGAGGTAAAGAATCCAGGAACATTTACTAACTACGACAATCAACTAAATATTTTTCAAGCTTTAGGAGTTGCAGGCGATCTATTAATAACAGCTAAGAGAAATAATGTTAAATTATTAAGACAAGAGAATGGTTTAAGAAAAACTTACGAGTTTTCATTAAATGATAGTAAGTTACTAAATATGCCTTTCTATTACATTAAGAGTAACGATATAATAATAATTGATCCAAATTTTAGTAAAGTGAAGAGTGCTGGTTTTATTGGTAGCCCTTCATCAATTGCCTCGATTTCATCTTTAGTGTTAAGTATTACTTTATTACTAATTAATAATACTAATTAATAATGAACAACAATAATTCACATTTTAATAGATCCAATGAAAATGATGATTCATTAGATTTAAGACAGCAATTTTATAAATACTTCTTTTTTTGGAAGTATTTTTTAGCATCTGTATTAATATGTCTTTCCATTGCTTTTCTTTTTAATAGATATTCTCCTAAAATCTATGATTCTAATGCGAAAATACAAGTGCTAGATAAAAAGCAAAATAATCTTGAAATGCCAACTGCTGAAGATTTGTTTTCAAGCTCAAAGATAAATCTTGAGAATGAAATTGAGATATTAAAATCCTCTTCAATTTTAGAAGAAGTTATTCAAAACCTTAAGCTCAACATAAGTATAGAAGCAGTAGGGGAAATTATGAGCTTCAAAACTTTAGATTTTCCATTTGATATAAAAGCTAAAATAAGTTTAGATTCAGTTTCTAATTTATCATTCAATTTATTAATCGAAAAAGAAAATCTTGTGATTGAAGATTTAATAAATGATAAAAATTATTTATTTAAAAACCTTACTACTAAAGGAGTTAAACATAATCTTCCATTTGAGATTTATAATATAAAAAAAGATGATTGGATTCATCAATCATATAATTTAAATTTTCTTTCTACAATTGATGTGATAAATTCTTTTAAAAAGGATGTAGTTATAAGTAAAGTTGGTAGAAATAGCGACATTATTAATTTGAATTTTAGAAATACAAACTCTGAATACGCAAGAATTGTTTTAAATGAAATTATTGAAGTGTTTAATAATGATGGTATTAGAGATAGGCAGCTTATTCACAAACGTACAATTGATTTTGTGAACGAGAGATATTTATATCTTCAATCAGAATTAGAAGATATCGAACTTGAAAAGGAATTGTACAAAGTAGAGAATAATTTAACTGATATAAAATTTAATTCAAATATTTCATTGCAAAAAAACTCAATTTTTGAAGATAATCTCTTTTCAAATGAGAATCAAACTTTTATTGTAAATAATTTGCTAGAAGAACTTTCAAAATTAGATTATGAATTGTTACCTTCAAACATTGGGGTGCAGAATTTAGAGATTAATGAATTTATCCAATCTTATAACCAATCAATTTTAGACCAAAGAAAATTAATTATAAGTGCTGGGCCAAATAATCCTTATGTTAAACAATTAAATAATTCAATAAGTGATATAAGATTAAGCATTATTTCATCACTTAAAAATTATTTAAAACAACTTAATATTTTAAAAGTAAATCTATTAAGTCAGTTTAGTAGTGTCCAAAATAATGTTGCTAATATTCCTGGGCAAGAAAAATATCTTAGATCTATTGACAGAAACCAACAAATTAAAGAAGCTCTTTATTTGTTTTTATTACAAAAAGGAGAAGAGGCACAAGTCAGCTATGCTGTAACCGAACCTAGTATTAAAGTGGTAGAGTATGCAATTTCTGAAAAAAATCCACTTTCACCTAAAACTAACATTATTTTTCTTGTTGCAATTTTTGTTGGATTACTTATACCATTTACTATACTATATTTGTTTTTCTTAAATGATACTAAAATTCACTCTAGGGAAGACATAGAAAAATCTGGTTTATCTATTATTGGAGAAATCCCATTTTTTGATTTAACTGAGAAAGAGAAAGTATTCCTTAATCCAGATGATCGCTCAATAATCTCCGAATCATTTAGAATGTTAATGTCAAATGTACGTTATCTTCAAAAAAAAGATTCTAAATCAAATGTTATATTAATAACATCTTCTATTAAAGGAGAGGGAAAAACTCTTAATGCTCTTAATTTAGCTCTTACTTTTTCTTCTGTTAGTAAAAAGATTCTTCTAATTGGATCTGATTTAAGGAACCCTCAAATTCATAAATATATTGATTATGATAAAAATGTAGCGGGATTAGTTGACTTTTTAGTTGATAATAAGTCAAATTGGAAAAAGAATATTATTAATCCTTTTGAAAATCAACAATTAGACATTTTATTAAGCGGTCCTATTCCTCCAAATGCATTGAATTTACTTAATAATGGAAATATTGATATACTAATTAAGGAAGCTCGAGCAATCTATGACTATATTATTATTGATAGTGCACCAACTTTACTAGTAGCCGATACAAAATCTATAATTGATAAATCTGACATATTAATTTATTTAACAAGATGCAATATTACTGATAAGAATATTCTTGATCATATTTCTGATGTTGCAAATGATACTGATGCAAATGTTGGCATAATTTTAAATGGAGTTGGTCAGCAAAATTCATATGGTTATTCATATGGATATGGCTATAAATACGGTTATGGATATAACTACAAATATTCATATAACTATGGTTACGGTTATGGTTATAATGAAGAATCTTAATGGATAAGTATTTATACTTAGTATAATCTAGTACTATTATATCTACATTTACATTATGAATTTTATTATAATCGCATCACTTATAAGTTTTTTTGGAACTTTTCTGGTAATGCCTTCTGTAATAAAGCTTGCAATAAAAAAAAGAATTTTATCTCCTGGTGGAGGAAGAAACGCTCATGAAGGATTTACTCCAAATATTGGGGGTATTGCTATTT
>NYVM01000067.1 GCA_002684605.1 Candidatus Pelagibacterales bacterium
CATATATCTGACTAGGTGTATTAGTTTCAAAAACAAAATCTCCTACAGCTAAATTACTTTGTTGGTCAGTTGTTAAAGCTGACATAAAACCTGTGTTGTTTGTAGAACATTGTCTAAGCTCCCAATAATAAGGTGATGTTGGTGGATCAGGAGTTGTTGGACACCCTGTTGCACTTAAACTTACTACTGAAACAATGCCTCCAGTATATTGGCTTGGATCTGATGTTTGTCCATACACAATGTAAACTACTCCATCTGGTCCTTGAACTCTAGAACCATTTACTGCATCTTCTGTCATACCAGTTAATTCAGCAGTAGTCTGTTCTGAAACAAAACCTCCTTGAGATGTTGTACATTTATATAGTAACCAATAAAATGTAGTTGGTGTAACTGGTGCTGATGGACAACCATTACTACCTAAATCAACTAATGCAGCTACAATACCATTTGTGTTAGTAGTAGTTCCTATAACTGTATATATAAATCCATTTGCATCTTGCACCCTTGAACCAGTTTGACCATTAGCATCAATGTCTAAATCAATTTGGTCTGTAGTTTCAGGTGATACAAACCCAGTCTGATTATTAGAACACAATTTTAGAGAATATCTAATTGGATCAGGTGTACCTCCACCTCCTGAAGGACATGTACAAGTAGATAAAGCTCCTATATTAATTGAACCAGTTGTATTACTTGTTGCTGCTACATAATAACATGTACCACTATATGTTCTTTCAGTTCCTGCTAAATTAGATAAATTAGAAAACCCATAATGTTGTATTGAGCTTGTGTTAGAACAAGAGTTTAAAGTATAGTAATAAACTGGACATGTACAAGTAGTTAAACTACTTACATCTATAGTTCCAGTATTTGTTGTTGATGCAATGTTGTAACATGTATTATTGTATGTTCTGCTCCCACTAAGTCCTGATGTACCACTAAAACCATATAAAACAGTTCCAGTACCATCACATCTTGTTAAACTATAATAATATGTTGTTGGACCTTGTGTACAATTATATACTTTAGGACTAAAAGCTGATACAGTTTTTGCTGACACTACAGTTGGCTGTCCTGATGTATTATTTACAATAGTTGAAGTTGTTGTATTACTATTAATAATCACATATGCAACATTATTAGAATCTTCTACTTTTTCTGTTATAGCATATGTAGGACTTGTTACTGCTGTTGATGTTCTAAAAGTACTCTCATTATCTGAACACCTCTTTAAACCATAATATAATGTAGGAGGAGTAGTTGATTCAGGACATCCTGAGAATCCAGTATCACTAACTGTTTTTGCTGTGTAAGTTCCTGCTCCTATATTTCCTTTAACAATATAAAAGTTTCCACCTTCTGTTAGCCTTCTATTATTTACAAAATTAAAAGTGTCTATTGTAGAAGATGATTCATAAAAAGTTCCTAAGTTGGCACAATCCTCAAAGTAAAGCACATTAGTTTCAGGAGTTCCATCAGGCTGAGTTGTATCACCACCTCCAGTATCAGGATTTAGGCTAGGTGCAACATCTACTGTTTCATTTAATAACTGCATTTGGCTTTCACCACTTAACAGATTTGTTGTTATGCTGTTTATTTTATATGACTCATTATTTATAGTAACACTATCTGCTAAACTATAATTTAAAATGAACTTTTTTGGCAGTCTTGCATTAAGTCTTGTTAATCTTTTAGATCTATTGAATACTGATTGAATATAAAACCTATGATATTTTAAAAATAATGTTTCATCAAAAGCAGTACTATTAGTAAACTCATTTAACTCTAAATTAAAATGTATGTTTTCTTTATTTACTTCAGGTTGAATACTTACTGAATTGCTTGGCATCCAAAATTCACCAAAGTCATTTATTCCACCAGTTCCAGTTTTCTGTTCTAAAAATCTTATATCATTAGCTGATTGTTGAAATATTGGAATAAACAAAACTGCATCTTTAAAGTAAGGTTCTCCATTTTCATTAGCCATCCATCCTACTTGTACTTCTGTTTCATTACTACCATTTAGTAGTTTTTCATATTTTAAATGTGCAAATGGCAGCTCTACATTAAAAATCTTGTTATTACTATCTAGTAATTCACTATTGTTGTATTTCAATGAACCCCAATCTGATCCACTTAGCTGACTGTGTTGTTTTGCTAACCTTGTATCTGTGTCTTTATATTTAAAAATAATTTCTTCATATGGCAATGCCTTATCTATTTCAGTAGAACTTGGATCAACAAATTCTGTAATATCTCTAATAGAACCTGAATTGTAAAACTCCTCTAAAGTTTTTACATGTATAATTCCATCCTTTTCAAAAGCTGTTAGATTAAACATTTTAAACAATCCACTAATAAAATCTATTGTTTTTAAAGATGGCAGATGGTCTTTTATTATAAATTCTTTTTCAAGAGGTATAATTACATTTGTAAGTTGATGGCTAGAGCTGTTACCACTTGAATCAGTTGCTTGAAATGTAAAATTAGATAATTGAAAAGCTGTAGTAGTTTCAATTTCTATTGTATAACCTGCTGATGTATTATACATGAACACAGTAAATGAGCCAGTTGTATTAGTTCCTCCAGTAAAGTTTTGTGAAAATACTTCTGATGTTCCACCCCTTCTTACTCTAATTGTAAAATCAGGATATGCTGCTGTAGCTTGGAAACTAAACACACCTCTTATAAAATCTCTTTCAGGTAACCCAAAAATGTAAATTGCATTGAATGTAACTGCTAGTTTATTATTTAATGCTTGTGCTGTGCTAAACCCTGATACTTGTTTTAGAGCTGTTCCCATATCTTCAAACTGTCTACCCTCTGTGTTTTGACAAAGCATATATAGTTTTTTATAAGCCTCTGGACCATTTGTTAAACTAAAGAAATCATCACTAAATCTAATTGATGTATATTGATTTTGTATTGCTCTTACAATTAAGTGAACTGGAATAGCATAAGTTAAATCTTCAAAATACACCCCATGTACATCTGCAGCAGTTTCTGATCCTGCATTGGTTGGTGCTAAGTTTCCTCCTAGCTCTAAATTCTCTGAACCATCTGCATTCTGATATGGAACTGTTATACCTCCATCCATATACAATCTAGCTGAGTTAGATATTAAAGGACAGATAACTGGTTTGTAATAAGTTACATTAGTTCCTAAATCATCTACTGTAACACCAGTTTCATTATCAGGATTTACTGTTCCTCCAGTTCCAAAAGGATTAGTTAAAAGATTTAATACTTGTGATGCACTATATGTAGTGTTAAAATTATCTAGCCAGTTTAATGAGTTAATCTCATCTTCTCTTAATGTGTCTTTTAGTGTTACTGTGTTTCCAAAAAAGGTAACCTTGTATGATTTAGGTTGATTGTTTTCTATTGATACTCCTTCTAATCTTAAAAGTCCTTCTTTAAATGGTATTGTATTTAACTCTATTCTAGCAGGAACTTTCTTTCTAGCATCAAATGATGTACCAGTTGCTAAATTAAATCTATAATAATGTTTGAATATTTTGTTGTTTTCTTTTGATGCAGGTAAGTTAAAAGGCTTTGAGAAGTCTGTAAACACTTTAGAAACATCCCTAACATCTTGAATTGTTTGATTAAGGCTTAGGCTTTCATCTTCAAATATTTCTACTCTCTGATTATTAATGTATAATTCATATCCACTCATTATCTCACATTGTTTAAGATGTCATATGCAAATTCAAAATCTAAACTATAATTGACAAGTTTATTGTTTATTTGTGTTTTCTTTTCTAAAGAATTAGTAACAACATTTATAGGAGAAACTGCTGTCCCTATTTGCACCCAAACTAATTCAGATAGCATTATTTGTTTTACAGGTTCAAATTGTCCCTCATCTACATAACCAGTATTCATTCTGATTGTTTCAGATCCTTGTTTGTTGTATTGTAATTTTTGATGATCTAAAGGTGAATATGTTGAGCCTGAAATTATAGTTGATTTGTAACTCTTTTGATTTGTACTTAAAGACTGAACATTCTTCTTATTAAAATAATACTCTTGTAAAGCTCCAAACTTATTTAAGAATATAACTTTTAAAATATTGTAAACTGGTTCACATATCCTTCTAACAGTTATTGGAAGTCCTGCTATTGTCTGAGTTCCTCCATCTGCTAATGTATCAGGAATTGTTGTATAAGTTACACCATTAGATGATTCTGATGGGACATATGCAGCTCCAGTTTCAGGAAGATACATTGTAGTGTTTGATTGTAATAGTTGTCCTGCAACTAATTGCTTATTAGAACCTTCATTAAATTCACTATAAGCATCAAATCCATATATATTATGTTCAACTAATTGACTAGAACTTTCTGCTGCAATAGCTCTTTGTTCTTTAGTTCCAGTAAAAAAGTCAATATCAATTTCTGCTGTAATCACTAGACTGTTTTTTGTAGTTGTGCTATATGGAAATACACCATCCCATGTAACATCTAAATAGTCTTTTATCAATTCTGATACCTCAAAGACTACATTGTTAGAGTTTGTGTTTTTTGAAATAACATATTGATTAACACTATTTATTTTAATTGAAAGGTCTGCTGAACCTGATGCTGATGATGATGTTTCATTTAAGAAAAAAGGTGATCTAAGTCTTACTAAGTAATTTGCCATGTTATTTAATTTGTGTTGTTTGATCTAAAAATGATTCTACATCTAATGCATAGGCATCTATAAATTCTTTAGGTAGTTTTTTGTAAGCTGATTCAAATGCATCACTAAACCAGTATGATGGTTTTTTACCAAACCAAAATATAGACCTAGCTATTAAAAAGGCTAAACTCTTTTGCCCACCTTTCATAAACTTTCCAGTATCTTTATTTCTTAATCTTAACCTTTTCTTATTAACCCATTTCAATATTGAAGATGTAGGAGGCATTCCTTTTAATGAATTACCTTGACTTTTATAACTAAATTTTTTTAGTCCATATTTTCTTTCTCCATATTTCTTTTTAGTTCCATCAACCCCTGCATCTAAATATGCACCATAATCTAAATACATAAATTGCAACTGTAATGAGTTAGGAGATACCTTTAGTTTATCATCTACTGACTTATCTAATTGTCCTGATGCAACTAAAGGATATGACTTCCCATTCCTTCTGATCCTTTTCTTTTTAAGATTCTTTCTTGCAGCAATAACTACATTCTTTCCAAAATCTTGTAATGCTTTCTTTGTTTTATTAAAATCCATTAGCAAACACTTATATCATTTAATATTTGTACTGTAAAAGTAGTTGCCCATCCTGCTAAGATGTTTTCAAATCTATCAAAGAAAGGTTCACATGTAGGATCTCCTACTAATTCATAGCCATCTTGTGATAATGCTCCTATTCTAAGTCTGCTAACCATTCTATTAGAAACAGCTAGTTGAGTATTTAGAATATCCTGAGTATTAGTATTACCAGTAAACACATCTTCATCAAATTGTTTGTTTATGTCAATCTGATCCATTGTAAGAACTGTAAAATTAAACTGTAATGTCTTTTCTGAATTTGTAGCTCCTTCTATAATCATATGAGCTAATGGAAATATGGTTTGTTTCTGTAAATCAACATCTGTTATATCTCCAAATGTACAAGTCTTGATACTTGGATTAGACAACAACTCCTCTTTAAGTGTTGTTAATACTAAATAAAATCCTCTTATTCCTTTATCACTTGTTGCCATAACTTTTCTTTAATTTTTGACTTTCTAATATTGATTTTTCTGTAACATATTCTAAATACATTAAAATTTTATGTGCTTTTTGTTTGGAGATATATTCAAATTTTTCAATACTTCCTTGACTTGCTGTGTAAAAGCTGTTATACCAATTCCATTTTGCATTAAACCCTCCTTGACTTGTAAATGATCCTTCAGAACTCCCTTGTCCAAATAGTCCATCATAACTTGAGATAACTCTTTCCCTAAATTCAGCAAAAAAAAAACAGCACCTAAAGCAATAGACAAAGGCATTTCTTTTAGATGCTCATTCATTGTACCATCATATTCCTTTATGTTATATCTTCCTCTGACATTTATATCTACTGGTCTAAATAAAACAGACATAGCCTTATCCATTTGTTGCCAATCTCCTAAGTAGGTATCTAAATCTACAAACTCACCAAATGTAATCTCATCTAAGTTTGGTATAAACCCATATTGAACCTGGTCCAGGGTAAACATTTTAATAAACTTACTATCCTCATCAAACATGTTGCTTAATGTTAGTGTTATCTCCTGGACATCTTTCCATCTCATCTTAGTAACATATTTAAGCTCTACATTACAAAAGATTTCTATCATTTTCTGTGCTATCATCATCTCATCATTATCTCCATCTTGTATCTTTAGATATTTCTGATACTGTCCTAGAGTTATTTCAGATAAGTTCTCAGGCACTTTAACCTCTATTTCCATATCTATATAATACCTAAATTGATATTTTTTAAAAAGTTTTTATTAATAATATGCTCTATATTATAATAATGTATTATATTAGCTATATGAAAACAAAAACACAAACTTCAACAATGATGTTCAGATCTAAAGTAGATACTGATACATCAGACATATTCTTTAATTTTGGTGCTGTAAAAACTAATGCTTTAGATTATACAGAGTATCTGTACAATGAACAAAATTATAATAATACTTTACTAGAGGATGCTAAGAATTTCTTAGACATTATACACAGACCTAATATAACTCCACAAGATTTAGTNGATGATTATTTAAAAGGCAGACTATAATGACAAAGCAACCAACACTTAAGGAAATATTTTGGTTAGCTAAGACTTTACCAGAATATCAAAGAAAACAATTAGCTGCTATACTTATAGCTGATACTCTTAATCCTTTATCAATGTTTGATACTGCTGAATTAATTAACAATGCAGGATTTGATAAAAAGAACTTAGAGGACATTCAAGAGGAATGTGATAACTTAGATAATCAAATAAGAAACACAATTCAATAATGAAAGACTTACAAGAATTAGAAAAACACTTCAAACAGCCACTTTGGCTAATCACAATATTACTTTGGATTTTGGCAATAGGACTAGTCATCCTAATGTCATTTGAAAGTTCAATGTGATTTTTTTTTCATATCAATTAAGTTTGAGGATAGGTGCTAGATTAACTTTTAGCACCTTTTTTTATTTAATAGCATACCTTCCATAATTAGGATAGGATAGCTTATGCACTACAGAGTATCTTAAACTATCACAGAAGTGATTAAACTTGTCTAGAGGCTTATTAGTTGGATTGTTATTTCTATCTTCTATATACTTGTAGTTTTCCAACTCTTTAATTCCATTTATACTATCCTTAGTGATATGCAACTTGTATCTTCTTACTAAGTCAATTCCATAGTTAATCTCATACTTCTTTTTACCTTTTATATTCCATCCCATTCTATGTATCTCTTCTATTGATTTTGGTTCAGAACTATCTGCATATATCTCATCTCTTCTATCTAATCCTAATCTCTGGAACTCTCTAACCAAGTCTTGATTAGTTAGACCTTTCTCATATAACAACTCTTTAGTGTACATGTTATCACCTTCAACATAAGTTGCACACAGAGCTGATGGATCTGAGGCAAAGCCAAAGTCTAATCCATATGATAATAATCTTGCATTATCTGGCACTTTATCTATTAAATGGAACTTGAATATTAATGACCTACTCTGACCTCTTAAACCTAATCCATAAATCCTCCAGTAATCTGGATCAGATTCTTTTAATCTTAACAGCTCATCTCTAAGTGTTTTAGATATGAATGGATTATCCATAAATGTTGTGATGTATAGATTACAATCATCCCTCTCTAATACTTTATCATAAATCCAATGGAACTGGTCATGAGGATTGTAGTCCAGAATGACACCATTTACTTTGCCATCAGTTCTAAATAGAAGTTGATTCCAAGCCTCATAGTCAATCTCATTAGCTTCATTAATAAAAAGCATATCTCTTTTTCTACCTCTAACTCTGCTCCCCATGTCCAGGCTAAAGAACTCTATTAGATTACCATTTAACCAATACTCATTAGATGTNTTGTTGTGGTAGATTTCAGAATACAGTTCATTGTTTCTTAGTATCTCTAGAAAATCTCTTAAAACTGTAGCTTTTAAACTTGGTAATGTCCTTCTACATATTGAGATAACCTTTCCAGTATTCTTATGACAATAACTGAATATAATCCAGAGTAAAGCATTATAAGTTTTACCAGCTCTACTTGATCCTTGAAGTGCTACTATTTTAGATTGATTAGATTCTAATAACTCAAATACAACATTAGTCTGTATCTGTTTCATTCTTTAGTATCTTAACCTCAAACATTTTATCTCCTACAGTATCAATCTCACTTCTCTCTATATATCCTCTCTTNTTTCCTTTAGTCTTTAGGTAGAATAGAATCTCAGCAGTCTTACCATCTTTTATATTAGATAGTAATTGATGTTCTGCAAAGTCTAACAGACCTTCTCTTACTTCATCTACTTTACCAGAGAACTCNTTGTCCTTCATCCAATCATAATATGTTTGTCTGCTAATCTTAGCTGCTGAACATGCTTTACTTACATTCCCTAATTTGGATGCAAACACTTCTAAAAATTTCCCTTTATCCTTTGCCATTTCCTTTTTTGTCTATTTTATGTCAAGTTTGTAAACTTTCCTCTTTCATATTTATAATAGCCTCNTCATACATTTCTTTAACAACTGTTGATAACTTTAGAAGATTCTCCTCAGACAAATACTTAAGTTTTGGTTTTATAAAATCTATTCTTTGGGCTGCAACATCTTCCTCTAATTCAATTATGACTGCATGAAACCAATCATCTAAATTCTTGTTATAAGATTTATATATATTAAAAGATTTAAGACTATGAATTACACTTGCATGTGTTATATCATATCCATACTCAGAACACAAGTCTTGAATTTCCCTTAGATTAAACCTATAGAAGTTTCTTAGAATAGTATATAGTAATGACCTTACCTCTACTACTTCTCTCCTTCTGGTGTTTTGAAATATGCTTATGTTTGATAGTGTTTCTATTTCATCTATCAGACTTCTGATCCTACTTTTAGTTCTCATCATTTTTTTCTAGTTTAAATTGTAATGCAGCTAAGGCTCTCCAAGCTACTTTTGCTAAGTGCAACACTCCATCATCATCTAGTTTATCAGCCTCTAGGAGATGTCTAGTTAAAGCATCTAGATGGTCAGTACTTTTGCTCTTATCCCAATGTAATGGTTTTCCTTTATGATGTTGGTCATTTCCAATCTTACTCACTCTTGAAACTTCCATAAGTGCATCTGGGAAGTAATCTATAACTCCAGTCCAAACTGGATATTCTTTTCTATTCATAATTTTAATGATTGTGTTATTATTTCTGTGCATAATTCTAATGGTAAAATACTTCTGTGATAATTATCTTTTAATGCTTGTGTCCCAGTTGTTGTTACTCCCCTTGGAGCTCTTTCATGATGACAGTTAGGATTACCATTACTACATTCAGGTCTAGGCTGCCATCCATCTGGATTCATTAAAGACCTTATATTATTACTCCAAATATCTGTAGGCTTGGCTCTAGTTTCTCCATATTGACAATACCAAACAGTTACTCTATCTAAACCTTCAACAGCATTTAACTTTCTTAGTTTACCTCTAGGATTTTCTATATACCAATACTTTGGTTCTAATGCTTTTATTATCTCAACAGTTTTAAATGCATATGCTAATCCTAAACATGCCTTTGAGTTTTTAGGAGTATTATCAAAATTCCAATTACTTCCAATCCTCATAACTGAAAATGTAGTACAAGGAGGACTTGCCCAAATTATATCTGGTTTAAATGGAACTTTCTTTATATCAAAGTCTAAAATGTTTACAGCATAATCTATTCCATCAAATTCTTTATAATCAGATCTAAATGTTTCACATCCTAATCTCTCTGCCTCTTTTGAAAAGGTGCAACTTCCTGCAAATAATTCTAATACTTTTGGCTTACTCATAATTTCTCATTCTATTTTTAATCTTTTCTAATGGTCTTAAATTAGTGAAATGATTTATTAGTTCATAATCCTCTTCATCTTTAATTCTAAATAATTCTATCTCATGGTCAAGCTCCCAATATGTTGCATAGTTTTCCCAATTCATATTCTCATCAAACTTGCTCTCAATATATTCTGCTAAATAATCTCTACTACATCCCAGAATACTATTATAGCTTTTAGTTATTTTAAATCCTTTCCTTTGTTTGAACTTAGAAGCTCTAGCCATTAAATTCTTATACATTCTTTTCTTAGGATTCCTCCTTTGTTTTTGAACAAACTCTCTATTATATTTCCTAACATGTTCTCTATTTTCATTGGTCCAGGTTCTATTGTAATCTCTTTTACAATCTTTACATCTATTATCTAAACCATCCTTACTGCTAGTTTTTTTATGATACTCTGATCTTTCTTTCTCCACCCCACATCTACAGCATATCTTCATTACCCAGTTTTTCCAGTAAAAATGTAAAATAAAAAGTTAATTACCATAGCACTCCAAAATGTAAATAATGGAAATCCATAACAGAAATACCTGAGTATTCTTTGTTGGAACTCTATGTCTTTTTTTGTAGTTCTTAGGTAATATCTTAAATCTTCTTTTGGTATGTAATGTTTCATAATTCTATGTTTATATAATATTGATCTAAATCTGATTCTTGCATAAACCATTCCTCATAAATCTCTAAGGCTCTTTTCACTTTAGCAGCTCCTCTTAAGTAGAACTCTTCTGTCACTTGTGCATATGCTATATCTAAACTTCCTTTATCTATTATAATAAATCCCATCTTATCTGGCATTATATCAAATATCTTGCAATATAAAAATGCTTGAATATCATATCCAAATTTATCTGCTGAGTATTTCCAACCCTCAATATTACTTGTAGATTTTAAATCATACATTGTTGAGTTGTTTCCTAAAATATCAGCCTTTGCTCTAAAAGGAAATTTGAATCCACCATCAAATGAAATCTCATCAATCTCTGCTACTTCAAAATCAGAGTTGTTAAGTTTCTCTAAAACCATTTCATTCCTAAGTAGAGCATCAGCCAATCTTTCAGCATCATGTTTTTCTTTCATTGTAAATACTTTGCCATGTTCAGCAAGAGCATCTTTATATTTCTTTGTATTCTTACTCTGGACATCAACAAAAATTTGTTTCTCAAAAACATCTGGCTCTAATACACAAGTGTGCATCAACCATCCATCTCTTAATGCTTGAGAACTTGGTGAACCATATTTCATTATGTTTCTATATGTCTTTGGTGATGATAGCAAGTTCTTTATTGAACTTGAACTTAAGGCATACTTGCCTAAGTAATTATAATAAAAGTCATCATCATATGCTTTTTTTACTAACTCATCTTTGTCATAAGTTATTCCATCAAATAGTGTAATTTTCATTCTTCTAATTTTAATTCTAGGTTAATATATAATGTGTTGTGTGCTACATGATAATTCTTTGAAACTATCATAGCATATAAATCTATAGACTTAAAGTTTACTAATACATCCTCATACATATTTGGTAGTGCATCAAAATTCATAAACATTCCATTTATCTGATCTATATACATTCCTTCTATATCTTCTTGTGCTGCAAAATAAATACTACTATCTTCTAGTAATAAATCTACAGACAATTCAATCCTTTTTGCTCTCTGCTTTTCTAGCTCTTTCAACTGCTCTTATTTTATCACTTCTGTATTCATCTATGCTTAGCATTAATAAATGCCTATCATTTTGTAATTCATTTACATAAAGTTCTACATTAACCATAGCCTCAGTAAACCTTTTTAAATTTTCATTATTAGGTTGTGATTCTTTCCATTTAAGTAACTCTTTATTTATTATTTCAGTATTTAGCAGATACTGTAAATCTTTTAAGTTGTCTAGCTTTTTACTAATTAACTCTCTATCAAAGTCCTTAGTTTTAAATGTAGTATTGAAATCTAAATTTTTCATAATCTTTAATGTCTTTTTCTTTAACTTTTATTATTACATCTTTATTTCCTTTTCTAGTATATAAACAATGATAATCAGATTTATGTTTACATACATCTTTGAATCTTTTAATATACTCAACTAATTCTAATCTATCATAAAACACATAAGTATGAATATCTAAATATTCTATTACAATATACTTTGCTTTTCCCAGAAGAGAACCTGGACCTCCCCACACATTTGTTTTTTCTAACCATACTGCATCTGTTTTTTTATCTCCTTTTAAATCTACTGGAGTTAAAGCTCCAACAATAAAATCTATATGCTCAAACTTGTCAACTCTCTCTGATGTTTTTACAGCTCCTATTCCTATCCAATTCATGAATAATCTAAACCTTTCCTCAGAGATTGAACCCTTTTTCCAATTCTCTTTATTATCATAGCTACTTGGTCTGAACACCATTAGCATGAACTTTTTTTAAATCACTAATCCACTTGTTTATTGTGTCTATCTTTTTTGCTCCACCACATCCACAAGGAATATTAAAATTGTGGTTAAAATACTTTGCATGTAACTCATAAACTATCTGTAAATCTTTATCTCCAAATCCAGTTTCAATTATAACTAAAAAATCATCAAATGATTTATAATCTATTTCAATCATCTGCTGTTCTAGCATTGCCTTATAACTTCTCAATCCCATTTTTTGTAATTTTATATTTATTTAATTCATCTTGCCTTCTATCACAACCACAATCTTCATAACCAAATAATGCAGCTATCTTTTTTGCTATTGTCTTTCCATAACCAAAGGTTATTTTTCTTATTACCAACTCTACTAAATCTCCTAATTTCATAATCCTATTTTATTCTTTAACAACTTCTTTACTTTTGTGTATGTATTATACAAACTAATATAAGTGATTGTGGATTTTCTACTAAGTTCACTAATCTTAGTTCCACTTGCCACTATCTCAAATACTTTTTGGTCATACCAATGTAATTTCTCAAACTCTCTATTAAACTTTTCTTCCATTTTTTTAAATTCAACTTCCTCTGATCCTTGAATGTTTTGTAATATTTCTGTTCCAATATAACTAACTTTATTCTGTTTCTTTTTAAGTTGAAGAAACATAGTATATAGAATTTTCCATATATAATAATAATTTAAATCATCTTCTTGACCTTCTTTTTTATATATTATATTAGTTCCTTTGACATTACAAATATGGTCTAATTTTAAATACATCTCCATTACAAGGTCTTCAGCATAATACCTATTTAAGCCAAAACTCTTACAGATATTTATCCATGTATTATGTTTTTGATATGCCTTCTCCAGTATGTTCATTCATTAATTCTATCATATTATCTCCTTCTATACTAAATCCAACATTATTAATCAGACTTCTAATTTTAACTGGTGCTGAAATACTTGTAGGCATCATTCCAGTATCTGTATCTTTCACTTTTCTGACATGTAATTCTGTTACCATCCAATCAAGACTATGATAAATATATCTGTGAATACAAACAAAATTATCACATCTATTTCCAGTCTTCCCCCCACCTTCACAATCACTCATCATTGGAGGAACTGGATGCCCAGAGTATTCATGATTAGAACCATGTAATCTCCTTAAACTTTCTGTTACTGCATGAACTGATAACCATAATGAAACACCAGTTTTATGACAAAACATTCTCATATCTGACATTACCTTATAATCATATTCATGTATTCCTAAACTCCTAGCTAAATCTCTATCTCTTTCTAAAGCATTATATGGATCTATAAAGAATCCCTGATAATCCCAAGACTTTTTAATACTTGTCCCTAAGTCTAATAATTCCTTATATGTGTATTGTTCATCTATAGATATAAATTTAAAATGAGAATCTACCCACTCACTTCCTTCTTTCAACTTTTCCTCATCAACTTTGTTAATGGGCAAACCCTCTTTATATTCTATTATTTTTCTTACTATTGAGTATGGTTCATTTTCTGCTGTGAAAACTAGAAACCTTAGATTGTGTTTTAAAGCATACATAAACATTAAGTANACTACTGTATGAGTTTTACCTACATTTGAATGTCCTAAGAAAACATTGAATGTACCTTTTTTAAATCTGAAATATTGGTCAAATGATTTAATACCTAAGCCAAGACCTTCTTTGATTTTTCCACTTCTAATATCATGGATTTTATTAAGTTGGTCTTGGATTTTCAGTATCATATTTTAATCTTCAAATGGATTATCATCTTTACCATATCCAGAATCTAAATTTCTGTCTGGATTGTGGTCAGTTGTTGTTACTTTTTTTTCTGGCTTAAATTCAGAGAATGGAAGATAGTATTTTCCACCCTTACTTTTTAAAACATCCATATTAAGATAGTCATTATTTTTCTTAACAAATTCTTTCACATATGGATTATCTAAAAACTCTTTGAATCTAGTAACATTTAGCCTCTGTTTAATTATTACAAAGTCTTGTGGAGATTCATCCACATAAACACCTGCAACAAAATCTGGTTTTGCCATAATTATTTATTTATTATTGGTTTAGTTATTACTTCTGTATAGATGTATTTAGCAACTTCTGCTGCTTGTTTAATCATCTTTCTTTGTCTATCTGAGAATAAGACTTCAACCTCTTGGTTTTTACCATTCTCATCTTTTGCTTTTTTATTAGGCTCATCATATTTTTGAAACTCCTCAGAGAAAACTAATGAACTAACATTATTCCAACCAACACTTCTAGCAATAGATTCTTGTTGAGTCATACCACTTGATGATTGATTTTTAGTTGTATTATTATTTGACATTTTATTAAAATTTTGATTATTATCTTCTCTTTCTATTTTAGCAAATGATTGCCCTTCCTTTTTATAGGAGTATCTAACTTCATCACCTTGATTAAAAGATTCAATAGTCTTTTTAGACTTAGCTAGAAATTCTGGTTTTTCACCATTGTTAAGATGTAGTTTATATTTTAAAAAGGTTTGTTGCCCATTTGACCACTCACCTTGTTCCTCTACAAATTGGATTGTACTTAATTTAATACTGTTGGATTCCATCATAATTTAGATTAATGTTAAAACTTTTTTTTTCTGGATCAGAGCCAGCTCTTACTTGCTTAAGTTCAGCAGTAAGTTCTAAGTTAATACTTTTAGATTCACTTAGTTTGAGTTGTAATTGAGATACTTGTGCTTGTAATTCTAAGATTTTACTGTCTTTTGCAGTAGGCTCTTCACCTTTNTTTTTATAAATCATACTTAAATGTTTTTTCTGATTATAAAGTTATAATAAATTATAATAACTTTTACTTAAGACAGCAAGTTTTTATAAAATTCTATTTTTTCCAGAAGATCTTGCAAGGAAAGTTTGACAGTTTCTCTAGATTTTACAAGCAACTCAGAGGCTTTGTCTGTATTAAACTTTTTGTTAAGAAATAAAGCATATTTATATTGTTCTCCAGAATTAAAGGTNTTACAATAACTGCATTGGCTGTTACAATTATCCTCATCCCATCTAGTTGCCATATGCCTTCTACTCATAAAATGCCCACAATGAATCTCTTTAATAGGTAATTTCTTTCCACAAGTACAACATGTACAAACACCTCTTTTGTCTGCATCTCTTTGCCTTATATAAAGGCTAAATATTCTGTCTAGTTTTTTGATTGCTGACTTCCTTGTTAGTTTTCTTGGCATTAAATAAAGGTATAAAAAAAACCCCAACTAAAAGTTGAGGCTTTCCANNCNACATGAAAATTTACTACTAAAAACTAAATCCTAATGACATTAAATAATCTTTATTAATAATTGTTTTATTTTGATTAAGTAATTCATTAATNTTTTNTTGAACTTTAGGAATCATATAGTCAAGANTAGAGATAGATTTNATACTNTTCTTTCCCCAAGAGATACATCTNTATGCACCCTCTTTTTCCCAACTACCTTTTNNACTTTCTATGATNATACCTTGTCTAAAAATCTTTTGATTTTCTTTTTCTAAACAATATTTATCTACTGCTGTACAAATTAAAGCCTCTAAATCCATAGTATAACTATAGAAAGAACCATCTTTATTTTTCATATCAGTTACTCTTAATAATTCATCTTTATTAATAGTGTCAAATATAGCATGAATTGTATAATCATATGCCCATTCTATGTTACCATTAACTCTTTCAATTTCTGTATATGTGTTTATGTCTAATTCTCCACCATATCCACTCTCTACTATATCACAAACAAATTTACCTTTGTAATAAATGTCTGCTGAGAAAGCTATTCCATCCCTACCCTTACATTCTGAGTATTTCTTGATGGTAATGTTGTTTAGAAATTCTTGTTTTGTTAGTGATTTCTGTACTAATTCTGGTTGCAATGTGTTATTTTTCATAATTTTATTTTTATAGTTATTTAATTATTTAATCTAATAAAGTGTAATAATGACTCCTCTAATCTAGAATGTATTTCTGGTGATATTTCTCCAGAGTCTAAACTATAATCATGTATTAAGGAATCAAAATCTATGTATTCTATTAACTCTTTTTTACTTTTTTTCATAATAATATTTTAAAGTTTAAGTCATAAAGGTAACATTTATTTACAAATAAACAAAAGTTATCTACAAAATATTATAATACACTATATTTAATGTATTATATATATTATATATTAATATGATAAGTATATTATAATAATAGTATATATTACTTATAAATATATTATAGCTTCTGTATCTTCTCAAAAGACCTTCCACCAAAATAAGCTCCAATAATAAGTAAAAGGATCTGATTGATGCTGTCCAGGTTGTACTCTAAGAAAAAACCTATGGTATAAACTATTGTAAGAAACACTAATGTTAATGGTCTAACATTTTTTGAAAGCCAACTATCTGAAAGGTTGTCTGATTCCCATCTTCTGGTAACAGCATCCATTTCCTCAATATCCATTCTCAGCATTTCTAATGCCACCTCTTTATCTTGTTGTGCAAGATTATCATCTTTGGATATTAATGTCTTTAAGACACCTAGAAATCCTTTATTTGGTATTGTTTCTGCTACTGTTTGAAACAGTCCTGACTTTCCCAGAAGGAACTGACCTAGTTTTGTTTCCTTGAACTTCTTTTTGTTTTTCTTTTCTTGGCTCATAATGCTTATAACTTACTAGACCAGTTTTTTCATCCATAAAACTCTCTAGAACTTGTTTTCTATTCTTACCTTCTACATAAGATACATGCACCCACTTAGGAGAATCTTCACCAAACTCCCAAATCAATGTATCAAAGTCTAAATTATCTTTAACATAATTAAATACATCTTTATTAGAAATAGATGTATGGTCCATATCAATATCTATTGCTTGTCCAGTCATGTGAACACTTGTCTTACTAGCAAATTTAAGCACACTATTAAGCCTTTCTGACCTATACATGCTAGAAACATATACTGGCTTATCAAAGTGATCTCTAATAGGCTGAAATATCTTCTCTGCTGTTACTTTTAAGTTCTCTAAGTGTTCTGTAGTAGGTTTGTTATCTATTCCTACTCTCTTTGCAGTTTCTGATCTTACTGCCTCAGCTAGTGTTAAGTTCTTGCTTAATTTCATCTATTACATTTTAATCTTACTAAGCCACTTATTCCATGCAGTAGCTACCATGTTATTAAAGGTTTCTAATTTGTTTGCTAAATATCTTAA
>NYVM01000068.1 GCA_002684605.1 Candidatus Pelagibacterales bacterium
TGATAAAGCCCAAGACTTTGAGCAGATGGCAAAAAATATAACGAGACTAATGANTAGAANTAAATNTTTCATANANAAANNCTACCACAACTNGAGCCATCTCTACAAATACTGTAAATAATGGAGATGTTGGTGGTGGAAGAATAGAACTTTTGTGTTAGCATAAATTTATGAGAAAACTATTATTTGTATTTTTTTTATGTTCACTAGCTTCTAATGCTTTAGCAAAAGTAGAGATATGGGAATGTGATGGAGATTATTCTAAATGGGATTATTATAAAATAGATACTGATATTCCTACAGTTTATATAAGAAAAAATTCAAGATGGATAGATATTTCAAATGCTTCAGAATTATTAGATGCTTTTGGAGAACCTCAAGAGGATGATTTTGATCACGTGATTTTTGAATATTCTAGCAAGTATGAAGATGTATACTGGATTAACCCTGATACAAAAGAAAATATTGGAGTCATGGATTTATTTACAAAAGAATTTCTTGCAATAAATAATGGTAACTATGAGTTAGAAACAACATGTAAGTTAATAGAATGAATACTTTATAGGTGCATGGAAGGTACTAAAGAAACATGGACATGTACGAAAGGTAATTTTTAAATAGATTCAGAAACTCCATAATTGGTTCAGATATACTAATAAGGAATCTACAGGGTTTTACTGTAAATAAAATTATTTAGATCATGTATAATTAAAAATTATTATAAATGGTATATCAAGATGATATACCATTTATATCTAATATTTACTCTTTACAACTTCCAGTTAAGTACCCTACTCCTACTTTAAAATCACTAAGAATTACAGTGTATTCGCATGAAGATGTTTTATCAGCGTACTTACCTGTTCCACCAGTTCTCATAATCTGGCCTATATTTCCTTTAGTTATGTCACGTTCAACAGTAGTATACTCAATATCACCATCTTGATCAGTTCCTTGGCAATTTCCTTTAACAATCCCATTTCTTAAACTAATGAGACATTTAGAGGTTGCTTTATTTCCATTTGAATCACTAGAAAAACCATTTACAGTCATATTTGCCACATTAGAATCATCATTATTTTTAATCATGTCTATATTATCGAACCTATAAACATTTTCAAAATCATAGTCAGCAGAAGCGAAACTTGAAATAAATAAGGTCATTATAAATATCATAAATAATTTCATTGTATTTTCCTTTGTTAATTAATAATTGTTAATAAAATATAAAGATCTTTTTATACATATTGTATTATATATTTTCCTTTTTTATATATATTTCTTTTTTTTTCTACAAATACTGGAGTAGGTGGTGGAAGAATAGCTTTTATAAATTATTGTGCTACTATTAAGTGAGGAGAAACTTAGATATATGAACAATAATATTGACTCTATAGTAAAAAGTCTCTTAAAAGCTCGTAGTACAAATCACTATATTTCAAATGATAATATAGACTTAATACCCAATAATATAAAAGATGCTTATCTAATTCAAAATAAAGTGCATGTAGAATTAGATAAAACAAAAGATAAGACTATTGGAAGAAAGATTGGATGTACTACTGATGTTATGCAAAGTTATTTGGGTATAGAACACCCATGTGCAGGGACATTGAGAGAAAAAAATTGTTACAATTCAGGTGTATATTTAAATTTTGATAATTTTAATAGAGTAGGTGTTGAGTGCGAATTAGCTGTAAAATTGTCAAATAATCTTATTTTTAATACTGATCCAAACATATATGATATTCATAATAGTATTGAATATTTTTTTCCAGCTATTGAAATTGTAGAAGATAGATATAGTAATTGGAAAAATTTTTCAGTAAGTCATTTAATTGCTGATGATTTCTTTAATGCAGGCTGCGTTTTAGGGTTAGATAGGTACCAAGAAAAATTTGAAGATATAGGCATTACAGAAGGTTCAATGTATATAAATAATAATAAAATTGGTACAGGTAGAGGTAATAATATTTTAGGTAATCCTTTTAACGCTCTAAAATGGTTGGCGAGTCAGAAAGAGATTATTGGATCTCACCTTAGTAAGAATTCAATAATTTTACTAGGTAGCCTTGTAGAAACTTTTTGGATAGATAGAGGGGATAAAGTTCAAATTAATTTAAGTGGAATGGGCAGCGTATCTGTTAAATTTGAATAACTGATTAGAACATATATGTTAAAAGCTTCTTATTTTTTTTATCTATAGCTTCCATTTTATNNTCCTATCATTTTTTTTTCTTANAAAAAATCTTCCAAATTAAAGAGCANTCTACAAATACTGGAGGTGATGGNGGATTAATAAGACCTATAAATATTTTTAATTAGTAAATAAATTATTTAAAAATGTAAAATATTCTTCTCTAGTCTTTTTTGTAATTTTTCTATTAGGTGCAACAGTTCCAATAGATGTTTCGTAGAGCTGACCTAAAGATAAATAATCAAAAGCATGATGACCATTTTCATAGCTAATAATTTTTGGAATAAAAATACTATCACTTTTATTTTTTATATTATTAATATAGTTAATACATAATTTTTCTGGCGTGATGTTGTCTTTTCCTCCAGTAAATAAAATAATGGGAGCATATAATGAATCTGGAATATTAGGATAAGCACAATGAGGATAATAGGCTATTCCAGCAGCAATTTTGTATTGGTCATTATAATTATTACTATTCAGAGAATTTAAAACAACCATAGCTCCTTGTGA
The DNA here is from genome assembly GCA_002684605.1 of Candidatus Pelagibacterales bacterium. The sequence goes on from NYVM01000068.1 coordinate 2,711, forward strand.
TTGTCCAAAAACTATAATTTTTTCTTTATTGATATAATCTTTACTTTGCAAAAACTTAACAGCGCCATACACATCTCCTGTTCTTTCATAAAAACCTAAAAGTGGCCAACTACAAGATCTCCTTAGAGCTTTTTCATAACTTATTTTTCTACTTCCATGAGAATCTACGATTAATGTTACGTATTGATTTTCATTTAATATCTCTGCATGCTGCTTTAAGCTGTTCCAAGAATGTTTATAACTGTTCTTTTGCAATCCATCACAACCATGTAATAATATTACAGCTGGCATAGTTTCAGTANTGTTTGGCTTGGACAAATAAGAGGAAATATTTACTTCTAAAAAATTTGTATCATTATTAATATTTATTGATTTAAAGTTTACTTTTTTATTAGTAAAATCATTTGGTTCATACTTAGGAATATTATCTTCAGCCCAAGACCTTGAGCAGATAGCAAGGAATATTACGAGACTAATGAGTATAAGTTTATTCATTCTATGACTCTACCATATAAATAATTATATATAAATATCTGGAGTAGGTGGTGGCAATAATATATAAACTTATAATATGTTAATACGTAATTATTCTAGTATTAGGTAAAGATGACGCAATATGAAAGTCATTCATTCCTGCAAATATAATTTTTTCTAGACAGCTTTCTTTAAAAATATTTCTTACTTCTGCACAAGGTTTACAGACTATAATTTTTGCATTTTTATGATTATAAACTTCTTCAAATCTAGGNGGTGGACCTACTGGCAAAATATATTTAGCAACTCCTTTTGATGCTAAATGANCTGCATCATGAAATAACATTATTGTAACTTCATCATTNGCTTGTAAAGCTGAAGCAGAAAAAATAAATGGTAACATAGCTCTTGTTGGATCTGTTGGNCCCCAACTAGCAGATATAGCAAAATGCATGAAAAATCTCCTTAATATTTAATAGTTATAAGCATCATAGTATAAATTTAATACTTTTTTATATAATTATTAACAAACATGAAGGTTATAATTATAAATAGTAATTGTTTTATTTTATTATTCCTTTTTTTCTTTTGCTTTCTTCAATAAATACTCTTTGTGGTCTTTTTNAGAATCCCTACCTCCATTTAATTGGCTTAACATAGGTTGATCTAATACCCTTAGTAACTCAGGATGTGTTTTCTTATTTTTTTTATCTATTTTTTTCATTTTATTCCTCTCTATAAAACTCTACACAACTAGAGATACTTTTACAAATATTAGAGCAGACTTAATATAATACATTTAGTTTTTAATATTGATAATTTTTATTAACTACTATTNAATTTAATTTCTATTAACTATATTGATCTAATCTAAAACATTAATTAGTATATTAAAAACACACTAATTTTTTTTATATAATGTTTTGATTAAGCGAACACGAGAAAGACGTTTAAAGCCTTGTNNTGGGTANCCGACAATAATTGAGGGTTAAATTAGATAACCTTGTTTAAAAAACTTGTCTAAAANTTTTTAACTTTATTAAATTTTGATAATAAAGATTTAGATGAAGCAATTGTCTCTCTTGAAAAGTACTGTTCATGATTCTTTTCCAAATTGTTCATTTGATATTTATAATTCACCATCAATCCTACTGAATTAGCTATCCCTTTTTTTGATGGATTACCCATAAAATGAATTTTATCTAAAGAGGCCCCATTACTTAAGTGAAATCTTTGAACTGGATCTAATGGAAGACCATCTTTATGTTTAGCTTCAAAGAAATATCCTATAGAGTTATTTAAAATTTCTTTCTCATTACTTAATATTGAATTCTTATCAATAATTTTATCATATAAAGTAGAGTTATTTTGCTTTAGCCATTTATTAAAACCAGGTACTGGAGATAAGGTTACAAAATTTTCTAAACTAGGGAACTCTTTTTTTAAGTCCATTACCACTTGCTTTAAAAGAAAATTACCAAAAGAAATACCTTTAAGCCCTTTTTGACAATTTGATATTGAGTAAAAAACAGCAGTTTTAAAATTTTTAGGGTTAGTTTTATTTCTATTTAAATCTAATATATCGTCTATTTTTGATGGTACTTCTGATGTTAATGCTACTTCAACAAATATTAGAGGTTCATCTTCCATTGTAGGGTGGAAGAATGAATAACATCTTCTATCTTCAGGCTTTAATCTATTTCTCAAATCTAACCATGAGGATATTTCATGTACAGCTTCATACTTTATTATTTTTTCTAAAATTTTAGCTGAAGTATCCCATGTAATTGGATGCGTAACTAAAAAACCTCTATTGAACCAATTTTTAAATAAATTAGATAAATCTATATCAACTTTTTTTAATTCTATATTTTCTTTTATTAAATTTAATAATCTTTCTCTAATATTTACTAACCTTATAGTTCCTCTTTCTATAGAATTTAAATTTTTAAAAATTTCCATTCTTTTTGAATTAAATTTTGAAGTCATAGATATATAATTTTGAGTAGAATTATTCTCTGCATAGCTACTTACTGATTTTAACAATTCTTGATTATCATAATCATAGTCTTTACTTAGTGTTAAGAAAAAATCTAATAACTTTTTATTATTAAGATTTTCTATTTTTAGCATCAATGTNTCAGAATATGCTAAAGCTGAGGCTTCACCTTTGCAATTTATGACTTTATCTAATAATTCAGTTATTGAATCTTTTGTTTTAAAATCAGAAAATAGATTTCTTGGACTTATATATTTATTTTCAAATAATTTAGAAAATATTCCTTCAAATAAACTCATTTTTNTTCCTTAATATAAGCAATATATACTATTTACTTAACTAGTTNAACATAATGANTGTAAANATGTAACGAATTTAACTTATTACTATTACTTTTNGTAAATATTTANAAATACTGGAGTAGGTGCTGTATATAAATATCTATGCTAGTNTATATTTATGAAAAATCTAAAAACATTANCTCGTTTTCTATCCTATATAATCTTAGCAGTAGGAATATTTCTTGTAGCTGAAGGGTTCATGAAGTATTTTCTAGGTTAATAATTTATTAAGAGAAAATTATGAACAAATTAGAAAAAAACTATCTAAATATACCTATAATTGAGACTGAAAGATTAATATTAAATTATCCTTTAGCGAATGATTTTAAAATTCTTGAATTATTTTTAAAAAGTGAAAGAAGTAAATTCGTAGGTGGTCCATACAGAAGCTTTACATCATGGAATGATTACATGGCAAATATTGGGCATTGGTCTCTTTATGGGTATGGCTTATGGTCATTAAGAATAAAAGATAATAATGAATATATTGGAAGAGTTGGAATTATAAAACCTGAAATGTTTAAAGAGCCAGATTTGGCTTGGCAGGTATTTGAA
>NYVM01000069.1 GCA_002684605.1 Candidatus Pelagibacterales bacterium
TAAGCATGACCACCTTAAAATTAATACTATTCCTTTAGTTTTTGGAGTAGGTGTTGCCAAAAAAGTTGCTTTAACTTTTTTAGTAATTTATTTATGTATCGAGTGTTATTTGAATCTTGAGGTTTTTGCTTTAAATTTTATTATCTCTGCAAGCTTATGTTTTTTATACTCCTTCTTTATTATTAGTCAGCTTAATAATAACAATAGTGATTATTACTACTCATTTTGGCTTGAATCATGTTCAATTTCACTTTTAGTTTTTTTAATAATTACATCAATCTTGTTATAAAATATCTTACTATATTTACTCCAGTTAAAACACTATAGATGTCTAAGAAAAACTCTTCTGTTCACTATAATGAGTATTTGGATCTGGATAAAATTCTTGATGCTCAAACCCCACTAAGTAAGGCTGGAAATAATGAGGCTCATGAAGAAATGCTTTTTATTATTATTCATCAAACTTATGAGTTGTGGTTTAAGCAAATTATTCACGAAATAGATTCTGTAATGGCTTTACTTAGTACGCAGAAAATGGATGAGGAAAATGTTGGTTTGGTAGTTGGTAGATTTGATAGGGTAAATAAAATATTAGAAGTTTTGGTTAAGCAGTTAGATATTTTAGAGACTATGACCGCTCTTGATTTTTTAGATTTCAGAAATTATTTGTCTCCTGCATCTGGTTTTCAATCTCATCAGTTTCGAAAAATTGAAGTGATGTTGGGTCTTAAAATTAATAAGCGCCATCAATTTGGAGGATGCCCATATCATGATCAATTTACTGGAGAAAAGAAAGAGGAAATACTTGAGATTGAAAAGGATACTTCTCTTTTCACTTTAGTTGAGAAATGGTTGGAAAGAATACCCTTTTTAAATATGGAGGGGTATGATTTTATTGATCAGTATAAATCTTCCGTTGTCGAAATGCTCAAAAATGAAATTGCTGTAATTAATTCCTCGATACTAAGTGATAGCGATAAAACGATTAGGATTAAAATGATAGAAGAGAACAGGAAGTATTTTGACAATATTTTTGATGAAAAGAATCATTTAAAATCAATTGAAGATGGATTGACTAAACTATCATATAAGGCTACTATGTCTGCATTATTAATCAACCTATACCGTGAACAGCCAATCCTGCAATTGCCGTACAAGTTTTTACGTCAACTTGTTGAAACCGATCATAAGATTTCATTGTGGAGATTTAGACATGTTCAGATGGTTGAAAAGATGTTAGGCCAAAAAATTGGAACAGGCGGTTCATCTGGGCAGGGGTATTTAAAGAAAACTGTTGACCAGCATAGACTTTTTGAGGACATAGCAAATATTGCTACCCTTATGATTTCTAGAGAATACCTTCCTGAGCTACCAAAAAATATTAAACAAAAATTGAGCTTTAATTTTACTAATAAAAAAATATGAATTTAGGATTAAGAAATAAGAAAGCTATTGTTTGTGGTAGTACGCAAGGAATTGGAAAAGCTATTGCTGAGGAGTTAGCTTTAGAAGGTGTAGGTATTACTTTAATTGCAAGAAATGAAGATGCTCTTAAAGAAGTTGCAGCGTCATTAGACGTGTCTTTAGGGCAAAAACATAATTTCTTATGTGTTGATTTTTCTGCAAATAACTTTTCAGAAAGAATAGATTCTTTAAGTCAGGATTATGACATATTAATTAATAATACAGGAGGTCCAGCTTCTGGACCTATTACTGATGCTCAGCCAGAAGATTTTGAAAATGCATTTAAAATGCATTTATTAAATAATCAAATTTTAGTTAAAAAAGTTGTTGAGGGAATGAAGAGAAATTCTTTTGGTAGGATAATAAATATTATCTCTACTTCTGTAAAAGCTCCAATTCCTGGTCTTGGAGTTTCTAACACTATTAGGGCTGCAGTAGCAAACTGGGCTAAAACACTTTCCTTNGAANTAGGNATCTACGGAATTACTGTAAATAATGTATTGCCAGGNTTTACAAATACNACTAGACTAAANTCTTTAATAAATAAGAAANCNGANGTGCAGGGNAAACCTATTGATGAGGTAGCATCTCAAATGAAAAAATCTGTACCAATGAATAGGTTCGGTAGTTCTAATGAGGTAGCTAGTGCTGTTGTATTTCTAAGTTCAACAAAAGCAAGCTATATAAACGGAATAAACTTACCTGTTGATGGTGGTAGAACAGCAAGTTTATAGAAATGGAAAAAATAAAAAATTATATTAATGGAAAGTTAGTTGAGTCCAGTTCAGGAAATTATATTGATAACTATAATCCTGCTTCAGGAAAAGTTTATTCCTTAGTTCCCGACAGTAATGAAGATGATATTAACGCTGCAGTATTAGCAGCTAATACAGCTTTCCAGAGTTGGAGCAAAACATCTAAGAAATATAGATCTGATCTTTTAATGCGTCTTGCGTCAAAAATAGAAGATTATTCTGAGGAGCTTATTATTGCCGAAAGTAGAGATAATGGAAAGCCTGAAGCTTTAGCTCGCTTAGTTGATATTCCAAGAGCATCAGAAAATTTCAGATTTTTTGCGACTGCGATTTTACACTTTTCTTCAGAATTACATGATATGGATGGTAAAGCTCTTAATTATACATTAAGAGAACCTATTGGCGTTGCTGCATGTATTTCTCCTTGGAATTTACCTCTTTATTTATTAACATGGAAGATAGCTCCTGCCTTAGCAGCTGGAAATACTGTAGTCGCAAAGCCCTCTGAGGTCACTCCAATGACTGCATATATTTTAAGTAAGATATGTGCGGAGATAGATTTTCCGCCAGGAGTCTTAAATATTGTTCATGGGATAGGTAGTAAGATTGGAGACTTTCTTACAGGTCATGAAGATACTCCAATAGTTTCCTTTACAGGAGGAACACAAACAGGTAGACATATCGCGGGAATTGCCTCCCCGATGTTCAAAAAAATTTCTTTAGAACTAGGGGGTAAAAACCCCAATATTGTTTTTGCTGATGCAAATTTTGACAAAGCAGTTACAATGGCTGTAAAAGCTGGTTTTTCTAATCAGGGGCAAATTTGCTTATGCGGTTCAAGATTGTTTATTCAAGATGAAATTTATGAAAAATTTAAAAAAGCATTGCTTGAAAAGGTGTCAAAATTAAAAGTTGGTGATCCACAAGACGATGGCATGGATTTAGGCGCTGTGGTTTCCGAGGAACATATGAACAAAGTATTATCAAAAATTACTCAAGCAAAAAAAATAGGCGGGAATATTTTAACTGGAGGAAATCGTAAATTAATAGAGGGTGATTTATTAAATGGTTATTATATTGAGCCAACCGTTATTGAAAATCTGCCATTTGACTGTGAAGTTAACCAAGAAGAGATTTTTGGCCCTGTTCTAACTTTGATTCCATTTAAGGATGAAGAAGAAGTTATTAATATGGCAAATTCAACAAAATATGGTCTTTCAGCTAGTATATTTACTGAAAATATAAGCAAAGGTCATAGAGTAGCTGCTGCTATTAAATCAGGTGTTGTCTGGATTAATACTTGGCTCTTAAGGGATTTACGTATTCCATTTGGTGGTATGAAACAATCTGGAGTTGGTAGAGAAGGAGGATTTAAATCATTACAATTTTTTACCGAACCAAAAAATGTTTGTATTAAAATTTAAAATATGAATGGAGAAAAATATAATAGCAAAAGAGCCCCACAAGCAGTAGGCCTATATCCACACGCCCGAAAAGTTGACAATCTTTTGTTTCTTTCAGGAGTTGGCCCTAGAGTTTTGAATGAAGACAAAATACCGGGTGTTGAATTAAATAAAGACGGTGGCATAGCAAGTTATGATATAGCAAAACAATGCCACTCTGTATTTAAGAATGTGAAATATATTTTAGAAGATGCTGGTTCGTCATGGGATAATATTATAGATGTTCAGGTTTTCTTAACAAATATGAAGGATGATTTTAAAATATATAATAAAATATATGCTGAATACTTTAAAGAGAATCAGCCTTGCAGAACGACTATTGAGATAAATGCACTGCCAACTCCAATTGCAATTGAATTAAAAATAATAGCAACAATTTAAAATTTAAAAATTATGAGTAAAATAAAAACACCCTTTAACTTACAGAAATGGATTGATGATAACAGACACTTATTAAAACCCCCTGTAGGAAATAAAAATTTATATGTAGAGTCAGAGGATTATATTGTAATGATTGTGGCTGGCCCTAATGCTAGAAAAGACTACCACTATAATGAAACAGAAGAGTTGTTTTATCAAATTGAAGTAGATATTGTCGTGAAAACACAACAAAATGGAAAGCTCGTTGAAATTCCAATAAAAGCTGGAGAGATGTTTCTATTACCAGCAAAAATACCACATTCACCAATAAGATCTGAGGGTTCAATAGGTTTAGTAATTGAAAGAAAAAGAACTGATGAACAAAAAGATGGTTTATTATGGTTTTCAGACAGTGCAAATGAGTTACTTTATGAAGAATATTTTAAGTTAACTAATATCGAAAAAGATTTTCTCCCAGTTTTTAAAAGGTTTTATTCTGATGAAAAATTAAGAACTTGTCCTAAAACAGGTGAAATTATGGAGGTTGACAAAAGATTCTATGATCAATAATATTTCTTAATGAAACGCAAACTAAGAATTAACGGACATTCACATTTGCTTCCTTATCCGGAGCAGATTCCTTTATTTATGAAAGAAAAGGAAATTTTCTGGGTAGATGATGAACGAAAGCATATGCTCCAAAAAGGATGGAAGCGTCCGGTAACAGACTCTAGTTTTTTCTTAGATGAAAAACTATTGTGGATGGAAAAAAATAAAATAGATCACGCAGTAGTCTTAAACCTTTCTCAGCTTTATGGTAACGGATTACGTTTAGAGGAAATGAAAAAAGCACTGCGTTTTCAAAATGATTTTAATGCTAAAATACAACAAGATTATCCCTCAAAATTTACTTGTTGTTTTGTAGTTCATCCTGGTTTTATTCAGGGTGCTTTATGGGAAATTGAGCGATGTGTAGAGGTGTTAGATTTGAAAGTTTTATGCTTGCCAACTCATTTTATGGATTCTATAGGGCAATGGAGATGTGTTTTTGATAAAGAGAATGATCCAATTTTTGAATTAGCAGATAAGTATAAATTAGCCATAGAAATTCATCCCTATGATGGTGATAAAATGATAAAATTAGAAAATACTTCTTGGCGTTTTCATTTAATTTGGATGTTGGCTCAATGTGGTGATGCATACCATTTTTACACATTAAACGGAATGCAAGAGCGTTTTCCTAATATACGAACATGTTTTGCTCATGGTGGACAATTGGCTCAGATGAATTTAGGAAGAAGAATACAAGGGTTTGATGGTAGGCCAGATCTATTTGAAGGTAAAACACACCCAAGAAAAGCCGTAGGTCATCCAAATATTTATTTTGATACCCTGGTGCATGATACAGATTCTTTAAAATTAATGATAGAGCGTCAAGGGTCTAATCAAGTAATTATGGGGCTAGACGATCCCTATCCTTTGGGAGAAATGGAAAGTGATGCTCAATCATCTTATCCGGGAAAACTTCTAGATTTAGCAAAAGAGCGTTCAATTATTGATCAAAAACAATATCACGAGATTTGGGAAGATAATACCTTAAGATGGTTATTCGGAAATAATAATAAAATGAAACAAGATCTTATAAATAAAATTTTAACTTAGAATAATTGATACTAGTATTAAAAATACCAAAGCAAATTGGTTTTAAAGTATCTAGAGTTTCATTAAATTTGTTTTTAATAAATCGTTAAAGTAGACACCTTATTCGATAACTATTTTAAAAACATCGCTTTTGTTTAATTTAAAAGCAACTTCCTTAAACTTAGGTGGGCCAAATC
>NYVM01000070.1 GCA_002684605.1 Candidatus Pelagibacterales bacterium
TAATAAACTAGTAATAAAATATAAAACATCGAGGTTAATATGAAAATACTTAAAGAATTAGACGAAATAAAGCTTGTTATAGTAGAAATGGAAGTAAACTTAGGTAAAGAAAAAAGAACAGGCCTTACACTATGCGCAAAAGATCATAATAATTATTACCCTTTAAACACAGCACATGACGGAAGGCCTATCTTAATGAATAGAAAGAATGTTATAAAATTAGATTAAGAAGGCATTAGATACTGTTGAATTACCCAAACGGTTATGTTTTCTGACATTTATCAAATTTACTTAAATTTAAAAAATTCTAGTAAGACTCTGGGTGTATTGTAAAGTTTTTTTCTTATAATAATCTTGTAAAATATATTAAGTTTAAACAAAGAAAGTAATCACTTATATGGATTAATGGATGATGATGATAATAAATAATTGTTAAAAATATAATTATTATTATCTTTCATAAAATAATTGACTCAATTTATTTGCTGCAATTCTATATTCATCTTTATCTTTCCATTTTTCTAATGGATCAAGATTAATATTTTGTTCTTCATCTAAATATATAGGGAACAATAAATCTAAAACATAACTTTTAGTGAAACTATTATTATCAAAAGAATTATTTATGCAACTATTGAGAATTCTCCTTGTAATATCTAAATCAATTCTTTTTCCAATTCCATAAGGACCACCCCACCAACCGGTATTGATTAGCCAACATTGAGTATTAAATTCCTCTATTCTTGCTCTGAATAAATTAGCATATTCATGAATAAATCTTGGCATGAATGGGCCACCAAAACATGGAGAAAAAGTAGCTAAAGGTTCTTTGATATCAGACTCTGTTCCAGGAATTTTAGCAGTATAACCAGATATAAATTGATACACTGCTTGATCTGTTGTAAGCTTTGAAACAGGAGGTAAAACACCAAAAGCATCACAAGATAACATAATAATATTCTTAGGATGAGGTGCTAAAGGCTCAATAAATAAATTTTCTATAGTATCTAAAGAATAACATGATCTTGTATTTTCAGTAATAGAGGTATCATTAAAATCAATATTATTTTCCTTATCTAGAATAACATTTTCTATAATCGTACTTTGATGCATAGTTGATTTAAAAATTTCTGGTTCTTTGTTTTTACTTAATCCCTTAACTTTAGCATAACATCCACCTTCAATATTAAATATTCCTGTATTGGACCAACAGTGCTCATCATCACCAATTAATTTTTTAGATGAATCAGATGATAAAGTTGTTTTTCCCGTTCCAGATAAACCAAAAAAAAGTGTTGTTCCATTTTGTTTGTTAAAATTAGCAGAGCAATGCATAGGTAAAATATGTTTATTAATTAGATCAATATTTAATAAAGAAAAAACAGATTTTTTTATTTCACCTGCATACCCGGTACCGGCTATTAAAATTATTTTTTTTTCAGGATGAATAATAACAAAATTTTTATTTTCTAAATCATTAAATTTAGAGCATTTAAAAGTTAGAGAATGATAAATTTTAATAGTACTGTTTGAATTTTTAAATAAATCATTTCTAAAAATATTTTTAGCAAATCGTGTGTACCACTTTTCTTCTGTTAATAAGTTTATACCATATGAATTATTGGAGTCAGAAATAACATTACCAATGTATTCAAAATTAATATTTTCAAATAAATATGATTTTATTTGCTGATGAAGAATATCAAAAGTTGTTTCTGATATAGCNCTNTTCCTTGNGCCCCAATCGATAATTTTTTCATTAGCATTTGTTTTTACAAAATATCTATCTTTTGGAGATCTTCCTGTAAATTGACCTGTATGCACAATTAATGGTTGCGATGCTAAATCACGTAATATTTTCATTTTATTCTTGNAGATAATTNAANATCTATAACTTTTCNTGGATTCNTAATATTATTTNGATCAATATTGCNTTTAATTGNCTGCTCNATAAAGCAGTNGAATAACGATCACCTAATAAGGATGANAGTGTATTATTGGTATAACCTTCGTTTTGTTTATCTGTTTCCATAGGCGACAGCTGGTAACCATGTCACTAGCTCTGGGAAAAGAAAAACTAAAGCTAAGCCAATTAGTTGCAAAATAATAAAAGGTATTACACCCCAATAAATTTCAGTTAATTTAACATCAGAAGGTGCCACCCCTTTTAAATAAAATATAGCAAAGCCTACTGGCGGCGTTAAGAATGAGGTTTGTAATGTTACAGCTATTAAAAGTGCNAACCATACTAAATTTGCATTATAGACAACACCNAATCCATTAATATCCAAACCAGGTAAATTTTCAATTATTGGACCAAGTAAGGGCAGGATAATTAAACTAATTTCAATCCAATCTAAAAAAAATCCAAGAAGAAAAACCACAGCCATCACAAATAATATTAAACCGTAAGGACCAAAGCCTAAGCTTATTAAACCTGTTTCAATTAATTCATCTCCTCCACACAGTCTTAATACTAAAGCGAAAATAGTAGCACCTACAAAAATAGCAAAAATATAAGCTGATACGTTCATGGTGTTCATCACTACATCTTTTAAAATTTTAAAATTAAGTTTTTTATTTAAAAAAGCAATAACCACTGCGCCTAAAGCCCCTACCCCAGAAGCTTCAGTGACTGTGGCTACTCCCATAAATATTGATCCAAGCACAAATAATATTAAACCTGCTGGGGGAATGATATCTAATAGGACTTGCAGTAAATCTTTTAATTCAATTGCCTTATGATCACTCGCTAAAGGAGCTTTATCTGGATATAATTTACAGAAAATGAGAATGTAGGTAACGTAAAGAAATCCTAAAATTAGACCTGGAAATACAGCTCCCATAAATAAATCAAGCACTGATATACCNAATTGATCTCCCATAATAACCAACATGATTGAAGGTGGAATTAAAATACCAAGACATCCTGAAGCCGCAACAGTACCTAATGCCAACGATCTATCATATTTTTGATTAAGCATTATTGGTAAAGACATCAAACCTAACATAACAACTGACGCCCCAATAATACCTGTGGAAGCAGCAAGAATGATACCAATTAACGTAACAGTAATTGATAATCCTCCCCTAACTTTACCAAAAAGTTTTTGCATAGAACGCATCATATTTTCAGCTAAACCAGATTTATCTAGCATTAGTCCCATAAAAATAAACATAGGTAATGCAATTAGAACCCAATTATCCATGATTCCAAATATTCTTCCGATCAACATATTGAGAGTATTGTAATCAATACCGGTCATTGTCCAATAAAAGCTATCAGTAAGATAGGCTACACCACTAAAAATAATTCCAACTCCAGCTAAAACAAAAGCAACTGGAAAACCTGTGAAGAGCAAAGCTATAAAAGTAATAAACATACCTATTACAAGATAATTTTCTGCTACAAACTCCATATTAATTCCTAATCTTTTTCATTGGTTTGATTGTTAAATTGTGGTTGAAATAATTTTACCATCATAGACACTCTTCCAGAAATATTTCTTTTAGGTTCTTTATTTAAATATAAAAGAGATATAAATTCTTCTATCAATCTCGCTAAAGCTGCAATCATCATTAAAATCATTGTAAGTGGAATAACTGATTTAATGATCCATCTATTTGGAAGGCCAGTAGGATTTTGAGAACCTTCATCATTACTATAAGATCTAGCAAGCCAGTCAAAACTATGATCAAACAATATTATGAGAACGGGAAGTAGAAGAAAAAGAATACCTAGAATTTCAAATAAATGTTGTATTTTTTTTGGTAGATTAATATGAACAAGATCAACACGAATATGAGAATCTGTAGTCATTGCATAAGCCATTCCAAACATGAAAGCTATACAGTAAAGATGCCACATTAACTCCTCTAAAGGAACCAGCCCTCTATGGAAACCATAACGTAATACAACTTGTAAAAGTATGATAAATATCAAGACAACATTAAGCCAAGCTGTTGTTTCAGCAATTCTTTGAACAAATTTATTTAAATAAGAAACTATGGGGATATTAAATTTTTTATTATTACTTAAATTTGACATCTATGATTAAAAATTATGTTTTATGCTTACTGTTATATGTTCAATTAATAAAAATTGTTAACGATAAATAATGGCGAAATGGTATTTTTCGCCATTATAATTAGATTTAAGAAAAAACTAACAATAATTAATCGCGTGAAGTTCCTGGTCGAGGTAAATAAGCCCACTCATTCCAGATTGCATAGTCAGCGCGGAATGCAGAAAGATCATCCCAAATTACTTTGAATTGAGGATCTGCTGCACTCATTTCTGAAACAATTTCTAACCAAGAAGCTTTAAATGTATCTAGCATTTCTGGAGACCAATACTTATTTACAGTACCTGCAGCTTCATTTTCTTTCATCGCTTCAAACTGAATAGCTTCACCATATGCTAAGCCTTCCATCATAGCAGCTCGACAAGTAAGTTCAGCAATTTGTTGTTGAGTTTCTGTCATACTTTTCCAAGTATCTCCGTTAATGATTAAATCAAACAATGTAGCTGGTTGATGCCATCCTGGAAAATAGTTGTATTTAAGAACTTTGTTAATACCTAATCGTCTATCAATCGCAGGCATAGAAAATTCAGTTGCATCAATAGCTCCCTTTTCTAAAGCTGGCACAATTTCACCACCTGGAAGTTGAGATGTAGATACGCCTAATTTCTCCATTACTAGCGCACCAAGTCCAAAGAAACGCATACGTAGACCTTCTAAATCTGCAGGACTATTAATTTCTTTAGTAAACCATCCTGAAGTTTCTGGAGCAATAAGACCGCAAGGAATAGAATGCACATTAAAACCAGCATCGTCGTACAAACCTTGCCACAGAGCTCTACCATTACCATGATAAATCCAAGCAACAAATTCTGGTGCATCAGGTCCAAAAGGAACTGCTGATAAAATTCCACCTTTATCACCGAGTTGACCTCTAAGATAACCAGGTGTTACATACCCAGCATTTACAGATCCTGTAGAAACAGATTCAAGAATTTCTTTTGGCGGAACTAATTTTCCTGGCTCATAAACTTTCATTGAAAGTGCGTGGTCATCAGCCAGACCTTTAGATAGTTTATTTAATTCAGTTTCCACCCATTTAGGAGTCGATCCCAAACTTGGAAGAGCTGTTGAAAACCAAACAGGTACTTTAAGTAGAACCTTATCAGCGAAACTTGGAGTGGCACCAATTAATACAAATGATATTATTGAAACCAATCCTATAGATAATAATTTTTTCATTTAACCTCCTTTATTATAACCTTTGTTTTTTTTAAAAAAAATAAGGTAACGTATTGGTAAATTATTTTTACCAATATTGGTAAAATAATTTTACCAATAAGGCAAGTAATAAATTGATATAGATTTATTTCTCTGTTAATATAAGAGGAGTAAAAATTATGGTTTTAAGTCAAATAGGTAATAAAAGTGTGTATTATTCTGCTCTTCGACAGTTAGAAAAACTAATTGTTGACGGCATATATAAACCTAATGAAAAACTCCCTTCAGAAAGAGATATAGCGCTACAACTTAAGATCTCTCGCCCCAATATACGTATAGCTCTTAAAGAGTTGGAAAGAAAAAAATTAGTAATTACAAAAAAAGGTGATGGAACATTTGTAAATAATTTTCTAGGGGATGGAATAAATAAACCATTAATGCATCTTCTTGCTCATCACAGTAAGCCTGCTATCGATTTCATGGAATTTAGGTATGCAGTTGAAGGTGAGGCGGCTTATCAAGCAACAATCAGAGCTACTAAATATGATAAACAAATTTTAAAAGAAATAATGAATAAAATGACAGCAGCACATAAGCACGAAGATCCTGATGAAGAAGCTAGTATGGATATTAATTTTCATATAGCTATAGCTGAAGCATCGCATAATATTCTTCAACTTCATATTATGAAAAGTTTATTTTCTTTATTAAATGATGGAATTTTTTTTAATCGTAATGTTTTGTATTTTAGAACTGGCAGCAGGAGTTCATTACTTAAACATCACCATGAAATATATAATAATATTATAAAAGGTAATCCAGAAAAAGCTAAAAAAGTTATGCAAGAACATGTAGATTATGCCAAACAGGGAATTATTGAATTAGGAGATATTAGTGAAAGAGAAAAAATATCAAAAAAGAGATTGGAAAAATTTCAACAAAGTAAATAATAATTAAAATTAAATTAATGTCTTTAGTTTTAAATATCACAATTCCCTTTTTTGCTATTATATTTTTAGGTACGATATTTAGAGCAAGAAAAATTTTTGATAATAATTCATCAATAACATTAACAAAATTTGCATTTTTTGTTACTTTACCTCCATTTATTTTTTTAAATATATTAAAATCCTCTAACGATAATATTTTTCAATGGAATTTTATCATACGATACGAAATAATTACGGTTATAATTTTTTTATTATCATTTTTTATTTCAAGGCTGTTTCTTAATTTTAAAAACAAAGAAGCTTCACTTTTTTCTTTAAATTCCTCATATCCAAATTATGGTTATATGGGAATCCCATTATCTATCTTGGCATTTGGAGAGGAAGCAGCTTTACCAATTAGCATTATCCTTTTTGCAGATACAATTGTTTTATTAACACTAACATCTTTTTTTGCTCGAAATGATAATTCAAAATTCTATAAAAATTTTATCTTTATTTTATTTAATATGTTAAAAAATCCTCTTTTAGCTGCTGCTTTACTTGGATTTTTATTTATTATTTTTCACATACCTATTTATTCTATTTTATATAAAATATTAAATTTATTATCTTTAGCAGCTCCTCCAACAGCTTTATTTGCTCTAGGTATTACACTTTGGAACCAAGTTGATAATAAATTTATAAAATCAGTTTCCATTATCACAATTTTAAAACTTATTATTCATCCTTTAATGATATTTAGTATCTTTTATTTTTTTCCTTCTAATATTTCTCCATTATGGATAAAAGTTACTATTTTATGTTCATGTCTACCCGTAGCTGCCAATGTGTTTGCTATGGCTGGATATTATGAAGCTTTTATTAGTGAAACATCTAATTCA
Source organism: Candidatus Pelagibacterales bacterium (assembly GCA_002684605.1). The sequence goes on from NYVM01000070.1 coordinate 7,075, forward strand.
GTGCTTGTTACTACGATACTGTCAACTTTCACCGTTCCAATAATTCTGTACTTTTTATTATTTTAAAAATTTATGATGTTTCAGTGAATATTTTAAATTGTGACCTCTTATTAAAAATCTGCTGCTAAACCCTGCATAAATGTAGTCAAAGTAATAAATGATGTAATGTAAAAAAAAATATTATTATTAAATACTTTATTTGAAATCATATAATTAACACCCCCACCCTGCCAATTAAAAGGATTAAAATTAAAGGATAAAATTACTACTACAATAAACGAAAGCAAAGATGGTAGTAATAATTTTTTGAAATTTAAATTTTTATAAATCAAATTTAAAATAATGATTGGCAATAATGTAATCGACATTATTGATGAATTTCCCAATACAAAGTAGCTAATTGCTTTATATGAAATGTGTTGACCAGTCAAAAGTTCTGGAAATAAATAG
>NYVM01000071.1 GCA_002684605.1 Candidatus Pelagibacterales bacterium
GGTACCACTTTTAAAAACCCATAACAACATTAAAATCAATTAGTTATGGGTTTTTTTACGCCCTAAATATACTAGTGGGCACTGAATAGGGTACCATATCTGGAGATTCTATCAGAAATCATCTCATAATATGAGTGAACTAAATGATGGTGAAATTCAAACTATTTTTACCTCTCCTCCTTATTGGAACAAACGAAAATATGGAGATGAAGAAGGGTTAGGAAATGAGAAGACTTCCTACGAGTTTGTAATGAATCTTTCAGAACATCTTAGAGATTGTAAAAGAGTATTAAACGATAGAGGAAGTTTCTTTTTAAACCTTGGGGATACTTTTTATAATGGGAATCTTCAAAATGTACCTCATAGAGTAATCCTTAAACTTCAAGAGCAAGGATGGATTCTTAGAAACACCATCATTTGGTCTAAAACCAATCCAAAACCTTCCTCCTCAAAATCTAATCTTACTCCTTCTTATGAGTTTATCTTTCACCTCACAAAATCAATGGAGTATGATTACTATCCAACACTAACTAAACTCTCAGATAAAACAAAACCCTCACTACCTCCTCGACACAGAAGTGTAAATGGAGAATACTCTAATTCCATATCACCCTATCTACCCAACATCAAAGGAAAGAATATGGGAGATTATTGGAATGAGGATATAGTAAGAACATCAGTTGCAAATCAGAAGTTACATATTAAAGGAGAACACCCAGCTCCTTTCCCTGAGGAAATAATCACTCCACCCGTTCTTCAAACCTCTAAAGAGTTTGAATTAGTATTAGACCCTTTTATGGGCAGTGGAACTACAGGGAGAGTTTGTGATGAGTTAGGGAGGAGTTTTGTGGGGTATAACATTTATAATTATGTAAGTTAACTAACCTTACCAAAGGGGAATTCATTACAATCGTACCTAGGCAGAGATTGTGGTCTAAATCTAACATCATTAATATCAATATCTCTAGATTCAACATTAAAGGAATAAAGACATTTTTCTTTTTCTAGTATTCTTTCTGTTTGATTTGTAAAAGAATGAAACCCTCCATATGGGTAACAAAATGTTTTATGATCAAAGTTTTTAGTTACACTTTTTAAGAACTCAAAAGAATCTTTTATTTCCGATTCCTGATCTTGGATATTAAGTTTTGACATTACTGGATGATTTACGGTATGAGATCCAATAACCATTCCAGATTCGTGCATTTCTAATATTTGGTTTTTAGTCAAATAATATTTTTCAAAAATTTCATTTTCATTCGGAACAAACTTTCCCATCAATAAATTAATAATACTATTTCTGAATTGATATGAAATGTAATAATTAAGTGTTTTTTTTATAAAATTTGTGTATTCATCATTTTTTTGACGAGTATAAGTTTTATTTTTAAACTCATTTATTTTATCCTTTTCAATAAAAGAGTCTTCAAGAATATTAATTAAAAAGTCATATAATTTCTTTGGATTGTGTTTAGATAACAAAACATGAATTCGGTGAACATCAATTAATTGACCTTGAGTATATGGTTGTGTTGGTATATAGAAAATACCCCATAAACCTCTTTTTTTCAATTCTTTAAAAACAAAATCATAATGACAGGAGAGTCCATCATCAAATGTTAAAACCACACCTTTTGGAAGTGTCTTTCCATTAAAACCATCAACAAATACATCTTTTTTTACAAATCCAAATTCTTCATTAAAATAGTCTAGTTGTTTTTTAAAGTTGTCAAAACTTAAATTTTTTAAATAAAGAAAATCCTCATTAAAAGGACGGACGTAATGATACATTATTGCCTTCACATCTTTTACTTTATATTGTTTTCAATAATTGGATATAAATGATCAATAGTTGACTTATTTTTTAAATACTTAGAAATCATACCTTCGGTTATATTCTTATTTGCTAAAATTAGAGAACTCTCAGTAAAGTCCTTTTTTTTGTAAATTTTTTTCATATTGTTTTCAACCTCTAAGGGTTTGAATTTATCTAATTTTTCAAACCCCTGAATTAACTTTACACACTCAATAACAGAATCTCTAATTAATCTATTTCCAACCTGGTGGACGTTGTCTCCGTGAAAGATTTTGGCTCTAATCTGGTGAATTATTTCCCCTGTATCTATCCCACTGTCAATATGCATAAATGTTGTTCCAACAAATTGTAGCTCATCATTTACGAATGGCCAATAATTAGTACCACTTCCCATATAATATGGAGATAATCCGAGATGAATATTAATAAAACGACCTTCAAATATGTCTAATAATTCAGAACGAATTATTGAACAACCATAAGAAATGATCAGATCTGGTTTTAAATTAATGATCGTAGAGACAATCTCCATGTTATTGACATAACCACGATCAATAAACTGTGGGTTTGATTTATCTTCTATTGAATCACAATAAAGTCCAAAAAAATCTTTTTCATATTGATTTCTAGAGGATAAATGTAATTTTCGCAGATTATTATCATTTTCTAAATCTACAGTTTCTGATAAATTCCCTTTGAAAGATTCACAGGGAGTTAATTGAACTTGAATCCCTTTTTGATCAGCAATATATTTCCTAAAAAACTCGTGTCTAAGTTCTGAACCCGTAAGTAAAACTATCTTCATTTTTAAACTTTAATGTAATATAAAGAAGATTTTTTTCATTTCCCTTAAGGAAAATACTAACCTCGATATAAAACCACTCCGATTAGGGTTTAGGATATTTAGTTTGGCCCTGAACTAATAATCCCACAGAAACACCTTTAAAAGCTTTGGATAAACCTTCTCTGTAATTTTCAACAAAAAATCCTAGCGTAATAGCAATAAATAACATTAAAAATTCCCAGAATCTATTTAATATTTTTTGTGCTGTTTGGCTCATTTTTTAAGTTTTTTCTTTTTGAATATTAATGACAAAATTCTATCAATAATAAATCAATGTCAAAAAGTTCTATCTTTCATTCTAATATCAAGTTAGTAAAAAAACAAGCTATTATTATAGAGTTTATTAAATTAGCGCTTATCAATCATAAATTAATTAAAATGAAAAAAATATTCTTTACACTGGCTTTCCTAACGTTTGTATTTTTAAAGGCTCAAGAGGATCAACAAACTTTCCAAGATTTAAAACAACTTGAGGGTAAATGGACTGGCACTTTAAATCTTTCAAACGGAGAATCAAAACCTATTAATTTAGAATATAGTATCCGATCAAATGGCAGTGCATTATTAGAAGAGAGTAATGAAGGTGGAATAGAGATGATGTCTATAATTAATTTTCATAAGGGTAAAATTTTATCAACACATTATTGTGGTGCTAAAAATAGACCAGTTGCAGAATTAAAGTCGAGTAATAATGGAGTAGTTAAACTTGTTACTAATCATAAAAGGAGTGGTTTAGATGTGAACAACGAGTCTTTTGTGGGTTCTTGGGAATTTAATCTTATGCCAAATGATGAAAGCAAATTTATTTATAAATATACATCGATTGGACCTTACTCGTTCATAGCCACAGCTGAAATGAATCGGGTAAAATAAACAAACTCTTTTTTTAAAATTAGAATCGAAAAGAAATACAAGAATGATTCTCTTATTTGGGGGTTATCTAGTCATTCAGTATAATATCTTCATTAAGTTCAGGAAGAAAAACATGGAGTAGAGATATTGTAGATTTTTTTATATTGAACTTTAATAATTTCAAAACGATGAAAAAATTAGCTGTTAAGTATTTATTAGAATTTCTTGTTATTGTCATTGGTATTTCTTTGTCATTTTATGTTGAAGAGATTGATAAGCAAAAAGATAAAGAAGAATTTAAAAATCAATCGCTAAACAGAATTCTACAAAATTTAGAGGGTGATATAAGAGATAATAAATGGAACTTAAAAACAGTAAGTAAGTCAATTGAATCAGGTGAATGGATTTATAAAAACAGAAATAAATTAAAGAAACATTCAAGAGATTCAATTGGTTTTCATTTAGCAAGAGCAAATAATTTTCTAACTGTTTTTGTAGATAATCAAGAAGAATATACAACACTAAAAAGTTCAGGTTATTTAGAATTAATAGAAAATGAATCTATCGTAAAAAGCCTACAAAACAAATATTCAAATCACGCTTGGATGAAAGAGGTTGAAAGATTTATCATTAAAAAATCTGATATACTTATAGATTTTGAATTTAAAAATTCTGAATCAAATAGTGAATCATTAAACGATTTAGGATTTCTTGTGGACAAGAAATATATAGGGGATCTAAATATTCCTAAAGAAATTATTGGAAGAATTACAGATAAAAAGTTTTGGCAAAAAAATCATTTAAATTCAATTAAAAATAGATTGAGAAAGGATAGCATTTTAATTGAGGAAATAACTAAAGAAATAAATAAAAAATAGGTTTTACATTGGCATATCCTCTTAATTAAGTTCAGGAAGAAAAACACCGAGTAGAGATATTATAGATTTTTTATATTTATAGCTTATTAATCATAAATCAATTAAAATGAAAAAATTTATATTTTTATTCCTTACATCATTAACGATTTCAGCTCAGTATCCCCAAATTGTTGACGTTGAGGAATGGACATCAGAAAATCCAAAAATGTTTTTAGAAATGGTAAGTCATTGGGCTCAACTTGAAGCCGAAGAAACNGGTTATCAAACTTTTGTTCTTCAAGTAATGGAGGGTAACAAACTCTATTTGTGCAGAGGCTATGACAATATGAAAGANTTAGTTAAAAATATTGATGAAAGATGGGGTGATAATGGATGGCAAAATAAAACTTTAAAAAAATTTAAAAGTAAATATCCCGAAGACAATGCATTTGGTAAAGTAAAACCTAATAAAGTAATGTCTACTATATACTCATATTGGCCCGATTTAAGCTACATTTCAGAAAATGTTGACCCTTCAAAAATGAAATATAGAAGACACATAGTCGTTGATATTCACCAAGGAGATGATANCTGGAATAAGTTTGTTGAGCAAACAAAAAAAGGAGTATCTAATGATAAAAAATTAAAAAATAATTATATAAGATTAGCTTATTCGCCGATGTATGGGGGCTCTTCAAATTCTGATTTTTTATTTATTGCAATGGATGAAACAAGAGCTAAATATTTTGAAAACCTTGAGAAACGTGCATCTAAAAGAAATAATGATAATGATTGGAAAAAAATGCAGGATAATAATTTAGCAAGCTTTGTTGAAGAAGAGAATATTATGATACAGAATTAATCTAAATAGTTAATTCTAAGCCCTCCCAAGTGGAGGGTTTTTATATCCCCTTCATTAAGTTCAGGAAGAAAAATACGGTGTACAGATATTGTAGATTTTAGGTAACTTGTATTATTATTAACGATAAATTTATCTAATTATCTCATTTTTTAAGAAATACGATTGGCTTATAATTATATCAGGCTACATCCTAATGGCGCTTATTGGTTATTCAGACTTTTCAGTTGCTCTTCCAATACTCTGGCAATTAATAGTTACAGGTGAAATTTTCACTTTGTTTTAGTTAAAGGACATTTTAAGTAATGAACTTTTTCGTTGATATTAAGATGATTTTTATATCACCAGCATATCCTCTTCATTAATTTAATGAAGAAATACGGAGTAGAGATATTGTAGATTTTAGGTATATTGGAACATCATCAATAGATACTATGAAAAAGCTACTTTTTCTATTAATGCTTGTACCTTTAATATCTTCTGGTCAAAACTCGATAGAGGATAATATTGATAACTTAAAAGAGCTTATAACCGAGCCAATGTATGGGGGTTCACCCAAATCATTTTTTAAAGGATATTGGATAGATACTTCTAGTATCTTAAAAATAGCTGAAACAACTTTCGGAATCCCAATTTTTAATTCTGGACCACACACTAAAGAATATTTTAGTAACATGTGTATGTGTGAAAACTTTGGACACTATAATCCTTTTTTTTTAGATATGGTAACAGAATCAGTCAAGTCGTTATCGCCTTCTATTAAACTTCTTATTCAACCTTTATATGATTCCCATTTTAAAAGGCCATTAAGAAAATTAATGCAAAATAAAATATCTGACTATTTTAAAGAAGATTCTGATAAAAATCTTCTTGAACAAATTAAAAATAAAGTTGACCATAATTCTCTTTTGAAAAAAATTGAATCCACTAATCCTAGCATTCCTGCAGAAACACTTTTTTGGATTAGGAGAGATTTTGATGGGACATCTTTTAAATTTTTAAAATTGTTTCAATTAATAATGGAGGAGTTTAGTGAATTTGAAGGTGAATATTATGTTTCAGCAAAAAGTGGTCTAAATGTTAGAGAACAGCCAAATTCTAATTCAAATAAAATAGGAATAATTCTCTATAATCAAAAAGTTAAAATTTTATCTAGAACAGGAAAAAAATTGACAATTAACGATACAGATAAAGGAACAGGAATTATAAAAACTATTGATGGGGAATGGGTAGAGGTAATTTTCGGAACAAATTTAAAAGGATATGTTTTTGACGGATTTTTAAGAAAAAATAGTTCCTCATTTTTAACAAGAAATAGTGGTACTACTTGGACAAATGGATTCTCTTTGTATACTTTTTCTGAGAATATGCCTGATTATTATATCGATATTTCATCTTGCGACCCTTGTGAAACACCTACTACTGAATGCCATATGTGTGGTTATAGTTGGATGAAAGTTTATATAGATTCTTTTTCATTTGGAAGAAAATATCAAAATGACTTTTTTTATGAAGAGGACGAAACTTGGTTTTATGAAAAAAATGAAACAATATGGAGCGTTAATTCTAGAAGTGGATATACTGGTCAGTATGAAACTGATAGAATATATTGGATACCTGCCGATTCAGAAACTTTAGAAATTGAAAAAATACGTTTAAAAAATAAGCCAATATTAGATTTTATTAAATTGAAACAGAAAGAAGAAAATGAAGCTATAGAAAAAGATTTAATGTAGATTTTAGGTATCTTAATCTATCTTTCATAAAATCAATGAGAAAATTAATTCTTTTTTTACTGTTTGTTCCCTTAATTTCTCTTAGTCAAGATTATTATGTTTCCGCAAAAGGAGGTTTAAATGTTCGTGAGACTCCTGAAGCTAAAGCAAAGAAAGTATCAACTCTTTCATATGGCACATTTGTTTCAATTGAATCAAGAACAGCTATTAAATTGACTATAAATGATACTGACAAAGAAACAGGAGTCACTAAGGTTGTTGAAGGGGAATGGGTTGAGATTGTTTCAGAAAATAATATCGTTGGATATGTTTTTGACGGATATTTAGAAAAA
>NYVM01000072.1 GCA_002684605.1 Candidatus Pelagibacterales bacterium
TGGTCCTAATTCAGGTTCTTATGTTTTTACATTAAAAGTTTATAGAGATTGTCAAGGAATATCAATCAACACATTTAATTCGCTTAATGTTCATAATGTTCCAGGATTGACCTCTATTCCTTTAAATTATGTATCAGTTTCTGATTTATCTCCACAATGTAATACTATAAATGGAGTTAATTCACAATTTTCATGTGGAGGAAATAATATAGGATCTGCTGGAAATGGAAATGGAGCAGTTGAAGAACACATATTTAGATCTGACACAATAAGAATATTAGGTACCCCTGATGTAAATGGTTGGCATTTTACCTGGGACGATTGTTGTAGAAATAGTGCTATTACTAACATTGTTAACCCTGGCTCAACTGGTTTCACTTTGAGAGCTGTTATGTATCCCTATACAGACTCACTAGGAGTTGTATCTCCAAATAATGGAAATTGTACTGATTCATCTCCAAAATTTTATGAAAAACCAAGGACAATTTTAGAAGTTGGTAATGGTTATGATCCAACATCTTTAACAAATGGTTTTACATATTCTCATAATGCATTCGATGAAGAACAAGATTCTATTGTTTACGAGTGGGGTCAGCCTCTAAATGATATTGGATATGATTTTTTAAATCCTAATTCTAACTCAGTTCCTTTTACATCACCTTTTTCTTATAATAACCCGATTAACGGTATTAATTTAAATAGTATTACAGGTAGAACTTCTTATCCTGCTAATCAACAAGGTAATTATGTTACCTGCACAAAGGTTAGTTCTTATAAATGCAATCAACTAGTTTCAGAAATATATAGAGAGTTACAAATTGTTTTAATTCCCCCAACTTGTAATCTTGGAGATACTACTAATGGTAATTTTGGTGCTGACACCTTGTGTAATGTTCGACCTTCAGTTCAGCCACCATTTTATTATCCAAACAGTTCTATACCATTTCAATGGGATACTCTAGTTCATTGTGGTGATACTGTAAATTTTGATTTTATTGCAAACGACAATGATTTCTATCCAAATGGTAATCAACAGGATTTGTTGTTTGAAGTTTCTGGTGGACAGTTTTATAATTATTACGATAATATTCCTTGTCAAAATCCTCCATGTGCAACTTTTACAGAATCTTCTACAGGCGCTACTCCTCCCTTTGTTACTAATAATGGTTCTGGAGTTGGATATTTTGAATGGATAACATCATGTAATCATATTATTTCTTCTTGTTCAGGCTTTACACCCTCTGTTTATACATTTGTTATAAGAGTTACTGATGATTATTGTCCAGCCCCAGCAATCGAAAATACTGCTCAAGTTATTTCAATTACAGTATTTCCACCATGTGATATTAAATCAAATGCTACTGTCACTAATCCTGATTGTTTAAATAATAATGGTCAGATTTCTGTTTCTCCTTCTGGGGGATACGGTCCCTATACTACATATTATTCAGATTTAAATGGAATGCCTGTCAACCCTGACTCCTTATATGCTGGAACTTACTTAATAAATTTAGTTGATTCAACTTTATGTGAGATTACTGATACAGTTGTAGTTGTTGATAATAGTTTTTCTATTCAAACAAATTTCACTTCTCCGTTATGTTTTGGAGATTCTTTAGGAAGTGCTTCAGTTACTGTTACAGGAGGGACTTCGCCATTCCTATATAGTTGGTCTAATTCAACTATTAATTCATCTGTTATTGATAGTATTCCTGCAGGGGTTTATTTTATACAAGTTACAGATTCAAATAGTTGTACTATTTCTGATACTATTATTTTAACTCAACCTTTGGAGTTAACGATTGAAGATTCTTTGACAAATATTAGTTGCTATGGTAATTCAAATGGAATAATTAATTTATCTGTTAATGGTGGTATTTATCCTTATTCCTTTCTTTGGGATACTGGAGACACTTCTCAGAACATATTTAATCTAGTTTCAGGAAATTATCAAATCACAGTTACTGATTCAAATAATTGTTTTATCATAGATACACTTACTATTAATCAACCAAATGAATTATATGCTTACTTTAATTTAAATTATGTTAGTTGTTTTGGATTGAGTGATGGATTTATTGATGGCACTACAATTGGTGGACAACCACCATTTACTTATTTGTGGAGTACTGGAGATACAACTCTAGATTTGTTAAATATTCCTTCAGACATGTATATATTTTCATTAACTGATTCAAATAATTGTTTTTTTACTGATACAATAGTAGTTTTTGAACCATCAGAATTAATAGCTGATATATCTTTTGATTCTACAAATTTAGTATCAATTGGAAGTGGTGGAACCGTTCCATACACCTATGATATTTATGGTCCTTCCGGTTCATTATTTGCATCTACCTCCAACAACATGGGTGTTTCATTTTCAATAAACCCAACTTTACCAGGTACATACGTACTAGTTGTTACAGATGCTAATGGTTGTGTAGATAGTTCAGAAGTATATATAGTTTCTTCTAGTATGTCTGAAATTGAATCTATTGGTAATTTAAATATTTATCCTAATCCATCTAATGATCTATTTAATATTTCCTTCGATAATTTAATCAAACAAAAAATTATTATTTCTGTTCATAATGTTTTAGGTGAATTAGTATATAGTAAAGATTTTGATCCTATGATTGGAGATTTTTCAACATCAATTAATCTTCAAGATTTTGGTCCGTCAATTTATTTTATAGAATTTAAATCAGATATTTTTCTTATTAATAAAAAAATTATTCTTGAATAGATGAGAGATTTTTTAATCATATTATTTTTCCTGCCTTCTTTAGTTTTTGGTCAAGAAACTATTAGATATGTTGAGAATATTGGTCAGTTTAATGAAAAGTGTTTGTACAAAGCAGATTTAGGTGATGGTAATGCTTTTTTTGGAGCTAACACTGTCCGATTTAATTTTTATGATTCCAAAAAAGTTAATGAACTTCATGGTTATAGTTCAAAAGAATCTAAAATTGATTTTTTCTCTTATGATCTTAGTTTTATTAATTCAAATTATTCATCAAATATTATTGCTGAAAATAGTTTTGATGAATACTATAATTTTTTGCTTGGTTCTGATAAGAGTAAATGGAAAAACCATGTCAAAGCTTTTAAAAGCATTAAATATTCNGAAATTTATTCTGGNATAGATTGTAAATTCTATAGTAATGATNTTTTTTTAAAGTATGANTTTATTGTATCTCCAAATTCAGATCCAAATATNATAAAGCTAAATTATTCTGGNGTTAATATNAGATTACACGAGGAGTCAATATTAATNGATCTAGGTTTTAAAGAAATTTATGAAAGTAGACCATATGCCTATCAATTAATAAATAATAATAAAGTTGAAGTTAAGTGTAATTATGTTATTACTTCAAACAATAATGTTTCTTTTGAATTTCCAAATGGCTATAATCAAGACTATGAATTAATTATAGATCCAATATTAATAACAGCTACTCTTTCAGGATCTATGGCTTCTGATACTTGGGGACACTCTGCAACTTATGATACAAAAGGAAATATTTATACAGGAGCAAGATGCTTTTCATCAGGTTATCCAACAACTACTGGAGCTTATCAAATTAACTATGGGGGAGGAACAAATGATATTGCTATAAGCAAATTAGATTCTTCTGGATCTTCACTTNTTTGGGCAACATACTTAGGAGGTTCAGGTGATGATTTTCCACANAGTTTAATNGTAAATTCTAAGAANGAATTATGCNTTTATGGTTCTTCTACTTCTTCTAATTATCCCACTACAACAAGTGCTTTTGATAATTCATATAATGGTGCAAGTGATATAATAGTTTCGCATCTTGATTCTCTTGGCGCAAATCTTTTAGGCTCTTCATATTTTGGTGGAAGTTCAGATGATGGGCTTAATATGATTGTTAATAATTATGGAGATGAGTTTAGAGGTGAAATAATGGTTGATAATTTTGATAATATTTTTATAGCAAGTTTTTCTTCATCAACTGATTTTCCTACCACATCTGGTGTTTTCCAATCATCATTGTCTGGAAGTCAAGATGGTGTTGTTTTAAAATTAAACAGTACTCTTTCTTCTATCATATGGTCCACATATATAGGTAGTAGTGGTTCTGATGCNGCATATGGAATACGAGTTGATAATAATTTCGTTTATATTACCGGCACAGCTTCTAATGGATTTCCTATAACTTCTGGTTCAGCTATTACTACATTCCAAGGTTCATCACACGATGGATTTGTTGCTAAACTTAATAATTTGGGAACCGTTTTAGATGCATCTAGTTTTTTTGGATCTAGCTCAAATGATCAATCATTTTTTATTGACTTNGATAAAGACTCTTCAATATATATNTTCGGTCAAAATGGTGCTTCAATATCTATTTCACCTGGNTGTTATGGTGTTGCAAATAGNAAACAATTTGTTGCTAAATTTAATAATGACCTCTCGAATATTAATTGGCAAACNTCAATTGGATCTGGATCTTCATCTTTTGATTTTGTTCCAACTGCATTTTTAGTTGATGTTTGTAGAAATATTTANATTTCTGGGCATGGTGGTTTAAACTATATTCCATCCTTATATACAACATCAAATGCATTATATACTTCAGGTAGCTTTTATTTAATGCAATTAAGTCCTGATGCAGCCAATGTTGATTACGCCACACATTTTACTGGNAATCATGTTGATGGTGGAACAAGTAGATTTGATCCTGCTGGAAGAGTTTATCAAGCAGTATGTTCTTGCCCTTCTATTTCTGGATCTGGAATGATGACTACATCTAATGCATACAGCTCTTCTCATTATGGGAATTGTGATATTGGTGTTTTTAAATTTGATTTTGAAACTNCTCCAGCTTTGGCAATTGCTTCTGCTAGTCCTGCTAGTGGAACAGCTCCACTAACAATAGCATTTACTAATAGTGGTAATGGAACTTCTTTCTATTGGGATTTTGATGATAATGGAGCTACTTCAACTTTAAGAGATCCAATTCATACATTTGCTAATGCTGGAACTTATTATGTACAGTTAATTGCTGTTGATTCATCTACATGTAATATTGCTGATACATTAATTCTTCCAGTGATAGTTACCTCACCNCCATGTTCTATTTCATTAATTGATTCAGCAAATATTAGTTGTTTTGGTGGTTACGATGGTTTTATTGAAGTTCAAGGTAGCNGTTCAAGTGGACTGTTTTATTATTCTTTACAGGTGTTTAGTACAATTTTAAATACTTGGACTGAAATTGCTAATTCTCCTTTATCTGGATCTTATACTTCTTATCCTGTAACATTTGCTAGTTTAAATTCTGATAGTTTCTTAGTNGTTATGACAGATAGCTTAGGATGTNTAGATACTTTAGAANCNTTTTTAACNCAACCTCAACAAATTACATCANCAGAAAGTATTACAGCNTGTGATGATTATNNATGGTTAGGTAATATATATGATTCAACNGGAGTTTATNTNGACACTTTAACNTCAAATAATGGCTGTGATAGTATTTTAACNCTTAATTTAACAATAAATGATTTATCTACTATTTTAATTGATACTTCATGTGGACAATACCTATATAANGGAATNNNNTANGATAGTTCTGGTGTATATTACGATACTTTAGTTTCTGTNGATGGNTGTGATAGTATTATNCAATTAGAAATAACTGTTTTTCAAGATAGTTCTATNACATATATAACTGCNTGTGATAGTGCTGAATGGAATGGAGTNTGGTANTACAGTTCTGATACTATTGTTACAACNGGATTATATACTTCTAATCTTTTTGGTGGAGTTCAAGCAGAAAATAGTGGTAAAGAGTCAAATTTTTGGTATTTTGGATTAGGAGCAGGAATTGATTTTAATTCAGGATCAGCTATATCTCTTTCAAATGGACAGATTTATACAAATGAAGGATGTGCTTCTATTAGTGATAATAATGGTGATCTGCTATTTTACACTGATGGTCAGTCTGTTTATAATAGAAATCATGTTATCATGCCAAATGGTAATTTTTTAACTGGACACAGCAGTAGTTCTCAATCTGGTGTTATTGTAAAAAAACCGGGTTCAAGTTCTATCTACTATATTTTTACTGTTGATGGATTATCTGGGACAAATGGAAATGGATTATATTTTTCTGAGGTAGATCTTAATTTAGATTCAGGATTAGGGGATATAACATCAAATAAAAATATTCAATTGTTTAGCGGTGGAGATGAAAAAGTTGCTGCTATTAAACATGCAAATAATTCTGATTATTGGATTATAGGAAGAATCATGAATACAAATCAATATAATTCTTATTTACTAACAAACTCTGGAATTAATTTAAATCCAGTAATAAATAATGTCGGCCCAAATAATGGAAGTGGTACAATTGGTTATCTTAAAGGTTCTCCAGATGGTTCAAAGTTAATTGCGTGTAATTATTCCGCTACACATAAAATAAACATGTTTGATTTTGATAATAATACAGGAGTAATATCAAATAATCAAAATTTTACAAATGTTCCTTATCAACCTGCTTATGGTGTTGAGTTTTCTTCAAATGGGATGTTTTTATATATTTCAACAGTTGATGGATCACCAGCTCAAATTTATCAATACAATTTATCATTAAGTAGCTTTTCTCAAATTGATAACTCTGGAACTGAAATCGGAACACATAGTGGCTCTGGCGGTTCCCTTCAAATAGCTCCAGATGGTAAAATATATCATCCTAATGGAAATTCAAATCAATCATTTCTGTCTTATATAACTTATCCAGATAGCTTAGGACTTTCATCCAATTTTATTGCTAATGGATATTCTCTTTCCTCAGGAACTGGTGCTGTTTATGGGTTACCTACTTTTTATAGTTCAGTATTGTCTGTCCCACCTTCTGGTTGTGATAGTGTATCTACAGCAATAATTACAATCAATACAAGTACATTTGATACCACAAGCATAATTGCAACAGATAATTATCTTTGGCCTATTGATGGAATTAATTACATGTCTAGTGGAGTATATGTAAATATAAGTTCTGATTCTCTTGGTTGTAATGTTACACAAGTTTTAGATTTAACAATAAACATTTCAGGTTGTACAGATAGTATTGCAATAAATTATAATCCTCTTGCTTCTGTTGATGATGGATCATGTATTGATCCTTGTAATATTGATTTATTAGATTCTTCAAATATTTCTTGTTTTGGTTTTAATGATGGATTTATTGAAGTTTTCGGTACTGGAGTTAATAATAATTTTAACTATCAACTTCAATTGTATGATTCATTATTTATGACTTGGATAACAGTTGGTCAAAGCCCTCTTGGTGGTATTTATACTCAAACTCCTGTTTTATTTTCTAATTTATATACAGGATGTTACAGAGTAATAATGACAGATAGTTTGTATTGTAATGACACAACAAGTATCTGCTTAACACAACCTGATCAAATTTCTGCTATTGATAGTATCTCAAATGCAACAAGTTTTACAAATAATAATGGAAGTATTGTTTTAAACACCGTAAGTGGTGGTACTTCTCCTTATTCATTTAATTGGTCTGGACCAAATGGTTTTAGCTCTACTAATCAAGATATTTTTAATTTAGAGTCAGGTTTCTACTCTTTAACAATTTTAGATGATAGTCTTTGTTCAAATAGCTTTGTTTATTTTGTGGATCTATTAATTGCTGGTTGTACAGATCCAACTGCTAATAATTTTGACCCTATAGCTACTGTAGATGATAGTACTTGTTGTTTTCTAAATTTTTATGACGATAATATTACAATTTGTCTAGGTGATTCTATTGAGCTTTTATATTCTGGACCAATAAATAGTGTTGATTCATATTTATGGTCAACAGGAGATTCATTATCTTCAATATTTGTAAGCCCTAGCGTAAACACATCATATTGGCTCACCCAAACAACTAATGGATTTTCATGTTCAGATACTATAAATGTTTTTGTTTCTTGTTTAGAATTTAGTCCTGCTGTTTCTGTTGCATTATCTAACTTAAATTGTGGCTTAACTGATTTAATTATAAGTGTAAGCCAAGATTCTAATGAAGTAGATATGGACTCTGCTATTTTTCTTTCAGACGCTGGTTCTTTTACAATATCATCTATGAACGTAGGAGATAATATTGGAACAGCTTCTATGGGTTTTGGTAATTCTAATCTTACAACTGATTTAATTGTATCTTCAATATTACCACCTAATCAAATAGTGGTTGAAGCCATTAATCAATCAAATGGGTTGGTATTAGGAACATTTACAATTACTAATTTAACAAATGGGGGCGTTGAA
>NYVM01000011.1 GCA_002684605.1 Candidatus Pelagibacterales bacterium
TAAAAATTATAAAAGAAAAATGATAAAGCTAAGAGTGGAATGCAACAGACAAAAATATTAACTTTATTATCGTTATGTATTAATTCAAAGTTTTTAGAAATATATTGAGTATGTTTTATACTTTTTATAAATTCAACTAAATTATACAATCCATATATTATAATATAATTTAAAAATAATAATACAGTTGCAGCTGTTCTTGCTTCACCTCCATATAAAAAAGGTTGAGATAATATAACTGATAAGAATAATAAGCCAAATAATGATAAATCATAATTTTTATATCTTATAAATTGATAGATTGATAATATACCCCCCACAGTAAATAAAAATAAAATAAATATTCTAAATAAATAAAACTCTATATGAAGAAAACCTGCAGTATTATGGTATCTTTCGTCAAAAGCGCTAGAGACCTCATAAAACTTAATCATTTGTATAATAGAACCAATAATAAAATTTTCAGGATTCTCTAGTAATGAACTATAAAGAATGCTCTTTTTCTGCTTTGCAGCCTCTGATCCTGATAACTCTGTAAGATAAGGATGATCTTGAATAATTTTTGACCACAGTTGTGGGGGCAACTCATCATAATTACCTTCTAAACTATATTTTCCTAATTCACCAGTTGCATACCAAGAATCATAAGCATTACTTAATTCTTTTGGTGTGTCAGGGGATTTAGCCTCAATTATAAAACTATTTACTTGCATTACTATTACAAATAATAATAAGCAGCTTAATATTAATCCACCTGCTTTCAATTTAGAATCCTTGAAAACATAGATAAAACTCCATAAACAAATAGCTGGAATAATAAATATTATACTGGGTCTAATTATAAATCCTATGAAAAGTAATAATAAGAAAAGAATGAAAAAATAAAGATTTTTATTTATAGTGTTAATAAACTTAATAAAAAATATAAAGGCAGTACCTCCTAATATATAACCTATATTTTCTGTACAGACACCTCCAACATGCTCATGTAAAAAATCTGATGCAAGTGCTGCAAATAAGATTGCGCAAACATATCCATATTTATTATAGATTAGTATCGCTGAATAGAAAGTTACTAATACAGTTAAAAAAGTTATTATTATTTGAATAATATGAGTATTTAATTCAAAAGTTCCCAGTAAACCTGAATACAATATTGGATATATTACCCTACCTTTTTCTGAATAAAAACTGCCACTAAATAAATATTTAGCTGCTTGTTGCATATAATCTTGTGCGTCATCTTTTGCAAATAAGCCTAGTTCTAGCCATCGAGTATGAATCAGATCATCTTGAGTAATAGATAAAATAATAGCAAGACTAAAAGAAGATATTAATAAAATACCAAACATCTGAAGATATTTATTAAAACTATAATGTGTAAGAAAAATATTTATGATTAATAATGCTATAGAAAAAATTACTATTAATTGAGAATATAAATAATAAATATCGTAATTCCAATCAATAACGTTTTTTGATACATATCCTAAATAAAATGAAATTATTAAAAAAGAAAATAAAGTTAAACTATTTATAATATTAGTTTTTAAATTATTAAACATGTAAAATTATATCACAAATATTTAAATCTTCCACCTACTCCAGTATTTGTAGAAAAAGTTCTATTTTTGGCAGAGTTTTTGTATGAAAAATTTACTAAAAGTGTCCAACGATAGTGTCCAACGTTACCTAATTTAACCCTCAATAATTGGCAGATAACCAGTACATAACGCTTTAAACGTCTTCCTCGTGCTCTCTTAATCTTGGCATAAGCTCAACTAAGTTACACGGTCTATGACGATAATCTAATTGATAGGCTAAAATATCATCCCAGGCATCCTTACATGCACCTACTGAACCAGGTAATGAAAATAAATATGTACCTTTAGTTACTCCTGCCATTGCTCTTGATTGTATCGTTGAGGTAGCAATTTTTTTAAAGCTTAGCCATCTAAATAATTCTCCAAAACCAGGTATTTCTTTCTCTAAAATTTCTGAAAAAACTTCAGGTGTTAAATCTCGTCCAGTAATGCCAGTTCCACCAGTCGTGATTATTACATCAATATCTTTATTACTAATCAGATCATTTAACTTTGCTTTAATTTGAACAACATCATCTTTTACCAAAAAGCGACCAGTTATATTATGACCTGCTTTAATTATTCTTTTTTTTAAAGTATCTCCAGATTTATCTTCCTCCAAAGTTCGTGTATCTGAAATAGTTACTACTGCTATATTAACTGACTTAAACTCTCTTTCTTTATCTATACCCATAATAATTATTTCTCCTAAAAACTTAAGTTTTTATATTTTGGCCAAGAATTGTTACTTAATGCCTTACGGCTTGGCTTATCTTGTTTCAATTTATCTCTATAAATCCATATATTTTTTAAAACCTTTTTTACAAACCACCTAGTTTCATAACTTGGAATACTTTCTATATATAGTAAAGGGTCAGAATATATTTTAATTTTCTCATTCCATTTTTTAAATTTAGTAGGGCCTGCATTCCAGGACATTAATAATGGTATAAATGAGTCTGATATTTCTTCTTTTTTCATTAACCTTAATAACAAATCTTGTCCTATAGAAATATTATAGTCTAAATCATATAATTTCCATAAATTAGAACCTCTAATAGACCTGTTGCCCGACACCACTCTTGCAGTACTAGGCATTATTTGCATTAAACCCCTAGCACCTCTTGGGCTTTTAGCTTTAAGATAAAAGCTAGATTCTTTTCTTATTAATGACCATATTATAACTTCATCTATCTTTTTTGGAATATTATTAAACCATTTAGGTGAGGGATATAGAGCTAAATAATTAGTTTCTCCTTTTTGAAGTATCTTATCTCCCAATCTTAATTGAACAGCTGGGAGATTTAAATAGTTAGTTAATTCTAATAGTTGCTCTATGTAATTTTTATCAAGCAAACCATAAACAAATCTGATCTCCTGATCAGCCTCACCATATTTTCCTGTACTTGATAGAGCCACAGCTCTTTTAATATGTTTATTATTTAATATATCAAGATCAAATAAACTGCCCTTATTATTTATTTCCCATGATATATTTTCTTTATAACCCAAATACTCAATAGCTAACTGTCCATAAAATGTATTTAACTGTTTAGCAGCAATATTAAAATTTGTTTTTGCAGCAGATTGATTATTAGACTCTAAATAAATTTTAGCAGCCCAGTATGCACCAGCAGATTTAAACCAAATATTTTTTTCAAAATTAGCTAATTTCAAGAATGAAGTTAGAGCTTGTTTTTTTTTATTTAATCTATATGCAGCTAAACCTGCCCTCCAATATAATTTGGGATTATCAATCCCAGATCTACTAGCTGCATTAATAGATAATTTTAGGGCTAACTTATCTTTAGCTACCGCATAATAACCTGAAGCGATTATGCCCTTTAAATCATCCGTTATATACATTGGTAAATCTAATTTATTGACCTCATTAAGTGCTGCAGTTGGCCTTCCTCTTTTTACTAAACTTCTAATCTTTTTATATAAAGAATAATATTTTTTTGGAACGCTAAAGTTTTTTAATGGCACAATACTTTCATAATCAAGTCCATAGCCTCCTAGTCTGCTTAGACTTTTTGGCTTTGCTAATGATTTAAAATTTTTAGGCTTTCTCTTTTCTGCTAATTTCCAGATTTTATTTGACATAGGATGGTCGGAATATAATAAGAGCCATTCTTTTAGCTCTTTATAATTAGACCTATATTTTGTAGGATGCATAAGTTTTTGGTATTTCACATGCCCCATAAGTATCTTATCGTCTAACAAACTTATTATCGTATCTGCCTTCTTCCATTTTCCCGATTTTTGTAAAGAAAAAATCTCTATATATCTTCTTTTATCTTCTTCAGTAAGCAAGAGGTTATTAGCAATATTTCTAGATTCCTTAATTAATAAAGAATGAAAATATTTACTCTCTTCATTAATCAACTCATTAGAGCACACATTATTTGCAAAACTTGTAGAAAATAAAAATAGTATGAAAGTAATGCTTTTTTTTAAATTGAAAAATAAATAAAGTTTAGACACATTACACACCAGATTTTAAATGATTTAGATAATTAACTAAAATTGTCTTATAGATACAATAATCAGTTTAAACAGTATATTAAAAATCATGATAATTTATCTCGTACTGATTTAAGGTCTGTCCAACTCTCTTTTTTATTCTGAGGATTAACTAGTACATACCTAGGGTGAAACATCGAGATACAAGATATACTCGATGTACCTAGAGGCTTCGGCAACTCAAACCATTTTCCTCTAGTATTAAAAATACCATTATCTGTTTTCACTAAATTTTTCACAACCTCGGCACCAAGCATTATGATTACCTTGGGGTTAACAATATTAATTTGCTTATATAAAATTTGCAAAGAAAGATCTATTGGAGATTCTGAAGTGAAGCAGTGCATATTAGTAAAATATGTATTGCTCCTATTATGACCTATAGCTTGAAGCATAGCATCTAATAAATTTCCAGATTCTCCCTGGAAAGGTTTTCCGGCTTTAATATCTTCAATATCAGGCTTATCTCCTATAATCATTAAATTAGCATCATTATTCCCATCAAAAAATGTAAATTTTGATTTTATATTATTTATTAAAGGATTTAAACTTATATACTTAAACAAATCACTAATATTATCGATATGTTCTATATTAAGTGTATTTATTTTAAGTTCACTATTTGACTGATCATTAGTTAATATTTTATTAACTTTTACTTTTGACCTTAACCCATAATAATCTCTTTGGATATGATCCGTAGGTTCATCATATCCCATATCACTGAGCCAAATGATAGCCTCAGTATGCAACGTATTAATGAATTCTTCTGACATTTATTGCCAATTTATATTAAATAGATCCATATGGAATTGGTCTACCATCACTATCTTTAATTAATTTTCCTGCTTCATCCTGAGCCGCTATATAATTTCCATGACCCAGCCATGTTCCAATATATTTAACAGGTTTTGCAACCTTACCGTTGAAAGTTTTATCTTTTTGCTTTGCGCCTCTAGCTAAAGGATTATTTTTTGTAATAGCCACTTAATTTTCCTTTATTGTTTTATAATAATTAATTATGCACTTATTGCCCTAATTAATTAGAACGTCAAGCTTATATAACCAATTAACAGAATTATAATAATAATAAAATTAAAAAAATACAATCCATATTATATATAGTTTAGTATAGTCTATATATATAGAAAACGTTAAGGAGTATATTTTATGGTTTTTATGAGAATTTTTTATCTTTTAATATTTATATTTATACAAAATCAGTCCTTTGCAATTGATTGGATACCCAATCAAGTAGGGTCCTTCCTCAGCAGTAAAGTTGCTAGATCTATGACTGATATAGAAAATTCAGCTTACTATGCACAGTATTCGTATAATCAAAATACAGCTTCTAACGGCTTAGGAATAATTGCGATAGAGGCATTGTTAGCTAATGGTCAAGTTAAAGATGCCATTCCTATTGGAATTAAGGTTTCAGACCAAATGCCAGAAATAACTTTGGCACAATACCTTAAAGTATTAGATAGCCTTGATAAAAATAATAATAATGAAGCTCTTGAAAGATTGTTAAAGGTTAATCCTAATGGCATAGATACATATATTCTTCCAATACTTCAAACTTGGGCTGCAGCAGGATCTAATCAACAAACAGCTGGGCTGCAAATTATTAAGGAGCAAGCTGAAAGAGGAGTTTTAGAGCCTATATTTGATTATCATTCAGCATTAATTAATGAATATATTGGAAATGATGAAGCTGCTAAAATAAACTATAGTAATATTATAAAAAAATCTAATAATGCTAATGCACAAGTATATCTTTCCGCTGCTTTATTCTTTAAAAGAAATAATAATATTAAATTATTTGATATGACTGTATCTAAGCTTGAAAGACTTAAGCCTTATAGCAATGAATTGTTTTTATTAAAAAATAATAATTATTCTCTTGATAAGAAAATTATTAACATAAAAGATGGTATAGCTGAAACATTTTTAAATAGTGCAGAAATATTATTTAACGAAGGCCTAGATAGACAAGCATTAATATATGGGCAAATTGCATTACACTTATCGCCTAATTTAGATACCGCATCCTATTTATTAGGTAAGATATTTAGAGCTATTAATAATAATAAAAGAGCTGCTAAATATTTAAAGAATATTGAAGATAATTCTTCTATATCCCACGACTCTAAAATTACATATGCAGAAATTATTTATGATTTAGAAGGAACAGAAAGCTCATTTGCAATATTAAATAAATACCATAAACTTCATCCTGAAAATATTAATTTTTCTCGTGCTATTGCTGAATTATTTTATAAAGCAGAAAATTTTGATAAATCGATAGAATATTATGATCTAATATTTAGCAAAATTGAAAAAATTGAATTTAAACACTGGCCTCTTTTTTATGCAAGCGGCATCGCTTTAGAAAGAGGCAAAAAATGGGAAAGAGCAGAAAAACAATTCTTAATGGCCTTGAAATTTGTTCCCGACAATCCTCAAGTACTAAATTATCTGGGTTACTCATGGATAGACCAAGGTATAAATATAAATGCAGCTATGGATATGATCGTAAAAGCAGCGGAACAGAGACCTAATGATGGCTACATAATAGATAGTTTAGGCTGGGCCTTCTATCAAATAGGTCAATATGAAGAGGCCGTAATTAAATTAGAAAAAGCTGTTGAGTTAACAAGTGATTCTATTATCATAGATCATCTGGGCGATGCCCTTTTTTATGCGGGTAGAAAAATTGAAGCGGTATTCCAATGGCAAAGAGCTTTAGAATTTGAACCTTCAGAAGATATAAAAAATAAAATTATAGAAAAAATTGAAGGAACATTAATTCCTAAAGCAGGAATAAGTGCGAACTCTAAACCTATCTAACTATGCGAAAATTAAATTGTGAAAAAGCTTTTGCTAAGATTAATCTGTCCTTAAATATTCTTAATAAAAGAAATGATGGTTATCATAANTTAAATTCGGATGTAATTTTTGCAAATATATATGATTCTATAAAGATAANAGTATTAAATACCAATAANAAAAGNATTAGTCTAAAAATNAATGGTAAGTTTAAGAAGGATTTNCCTGATCAATATAAANCNAATATTGTATANAAAGCAGCATTATATTTTATGAAAAAATATGACATAAAGTCAGATATTATAATAACNTTAAATAAAAACTTACCTGTTGCCTCAGGAATAGGTGGAGGNTCAGCAGATGCAGCAGCCACTATTAGGGNTTTATTAAAATTATTTAAGATTAATAAAAATATCTTTTATAATAACCTACTTAAAGAGATAGCAAAAAAATTAGGCTCAGATATTCCTGCTTGCCTGTATTCATCAGCATTAAATATGAAAAATACAGGTGAAAAAATTTCTAAATTTCCTATAAATCTTAAAAAAGCTATAATTCATAATAATTATATAATTTTAATATCTCCTAATAAAGCCATATCTACGAAAGCAGTTTTTCATAATTGGGACAAAAATGCTCAACATACTAATATTATAAATATTAATAAAAATTGTCCTAAAATAGGAGTTAATGATCTGAAATCTACTGCAGAAAATATAGAGCATTCAATTATTACAGCTCAGAAATTTTTATCTTTACAGAATGGTGTTAAATATTTTGGAATGTCGGGAAGTGGCGCAACGTGTTTTGGACTTTTTACAAAAAAATATCTTGCTACTAAAGCAGAAAATAAAATCAAAAAAATTAGACCTAAATGGTGGGTAAAAAGTTCTTCAATTATAATTTAAATAAGTTAGTTAAATTAGATGGTAAAGAAATTTTATTTTTTCTTGAGCACTGAAATACAGTATTCATTA
Source organism: Candidatus Pelagibacterales bacterium (assembly GCA_002684605.1). The sequence continues at coordinate 7,916 of NYVM01000011.1, forward strand.
AAAGACAAGCAATAGTCATTGGACCAACCCCACCTGGAACAGGAGTAATATATGATGCAAAAGATTGCACAGCATTAAAATTCACGTCTCCAACTAATTTAGTTTTATTTTCTAAATTAATTCTATTAATACCAACATCTATTATTATAGATTCTTTTTTTACCCAGTTTTCATTAACTAAATTAGGAATACCAACAGCAGCTATAATTATATCAGCTTCTTTTACTATTTTTTCAATATTTTTTGATTTAGAATGAACAGTTGTTACGGTGCAATCTTCATTTAATAATAATTGTGCCATAGGCTTACCTACTATGTTACTTCTACCAATAATAACAGCATGCATCCCTTTCAATGATTGGCCAATGCTTCTTAATATTATTAAGCAACCTAAAGGGGTACAAGGTATTACTCCTTCTCTATTTAAATAAATATTAGCTGCATTCACTATATGAAAACCATCTACATCCTTACTCGGATTAATGGCATTTAATATTATTTCTGTATTGATTTTTTTAGGCAATGGCAACTGCACTAAAATTCCGTCTATATCCTTATTAAGGTTTAGTCCATTAATAAGCTTTAAAAGCTCGTCTTCTGAGACAGATTCTGGAAGAGTGTACTGTAATGATTTAATACCTACTTCTTTTGCAGATTTTCCTTTATTTTTTACATAAATAGAACTTGCAGGATTATTTCCAACAATAATAGTTGCTAAACCCGGAATAATATTTTTTTTATTTAACGCTAATACAGCTTTGCTAACTTCTTTTCTAACTTTAGTTGCTAATGCTTTACCATCTATAATTTTTGCTGCCATAATAAGACGTTTTAAGCATTTAATATAATCTCTGTCAATTACTAGAAATATATATTTTTTTATTTTTTTAATACTTATACTTGCCTAAACATCATTCTAGCGCTAAATATCTTTTCTATAAGAAAGAAATTAATGGGCCATAGCCAAGCGGTAAGGCATCGGTTTTTGATATCGACATCCCTGGTTCGAATCCAGGTGGCCCAGCCAACACAAAAATCTATATAATATATTTTTTTTATTATTAATTTAATTAAAAATAATATATTCTTATGTATAAATTATAATACTATAAAAAGAGAACTAACTTGAGACATAGCTCTTCAAAAATCAATAAAAAGAATTTGGAAGATGATTGGTCAAATACAGTAAGATTTGCTGGAGATTCTGGAGACGGAATGCAACTTACAGGAGGAAGATTGACCTTCGAAGCTGCTATTTCAGGCATGGGATTAGCAACTTTTCCTGACTATCCTGCAGAAATTAGAGCTCCAGCTGGAACAACTTTTGGCGTATCTTCATTTCAAGTGCGATTTGGAGAAGGATTAATTGCTAGCTCTGGAGACCATGCAGATATATTAGTAGCCATGAACCCGGCAGCATTAAAAGTAAATATAAAAGAAGTTATTCCAGGAGGCCTTGTAATAATAGACAGTAGTAGTTTTACTGATAGAGGNATTAAGAAAGCTGGTTATGATGAAAACCCATTAACAAATANTTCTTTAGCTGGNTTACAACTGATATCTGCAGATATATCTCATCTTACTATTGAAGCCGTAAAAGAATTTGGGCTAGGAAATAAAGATGGGCTTAGATGNAGAAATATGTGGACCTTAGGACTAATTCTATGGATTTTTTCTAAAAGCGTTAATGAAACAACTAATTGGCTAGAAGGTAAGTTNGGAAAAGATAGTATATTAACTAAAGCTAATATAGCGGCGNTAAATGCAGGTCATAGTTATGCTGAAAATACTGAAGTTTCNGAAGATATAATAAGAAAAGTTATTCCAATAACTAAACCTACTCCAGGAAANTGGAAAGCTATTACTGGAGCCGAATCTTTAGCTTTTGGATTAGCTATAGCTGCAAATAAATCAAAAATTAATATGACATTGTGTTCATACCCAATCACGCCTGCTTCTCCTATTATGCATTACTTAGCTAATTATGAGTTAGAAGGAATAGGTATATTTCAAGCAGAAGATGAAATTGCGGCATGCTGCTCTGCTATTGGAGTGTCTTATGCTGGTGGATTNGGCGTTACTTCTAGTTCTGGTCCCGGTATATCTTTAAAGGCTGAAGCAATAGGTTTAGCAGTGTCTGTAGAATTACCTTTAATCATTATAAATAGTCAAAGAGCAGGNCCTTCTACTGGTTTACCTACTAGAGCGGAGCAGTCCGATTTAATGCAAGCTATTTATGGAAGGCATGGTGAAGCTCCATTGGTTGTATTAGCTCCTAAAAGCCCTTCACATTGTTTTGAGATAGCTCAACAAGCTGTCAGAATAGCTATTAAATATATGACGCCCGTTATGATCCTTTCTGACGCATATTTAACAAATGCATCAGAACCTTGGCTTATACCNGACACTTCCAAGATTAANGAATCTCCNGTCTCTTTTGGGAAAANTCAAGAAAATTATATGCCTTTTGAAAGAGACCCTAAAACATTAGCAAGAAAATGGGTCAAACCAGGGACCGAAGGAATGGAGCATAGANTAGGNGGATTAGAAAANGATTCCTTAACAGGCAATATTAGCTATGACCCTGATAACCATGCAAATATGACAGACTTAAGAAAACAAAAAGTTCAAAGAGTTCAAAAAGAATTAAGTGACATTGTTATTACAGGTCCAAAAAATGGAGATATATTAATAATAGGATGGGGATCTACGAATGGTCCTATATCTGAGGCACAAAATACGCTCTCAAAAAGTGGGATGAAAATAGCTCATATACAATTATCATGCCTATGGCCATTATCAGAAAGCTTAAAAAATATAGTTACACAATATAATCACATAGTAATTGTAGAAATGAATGATGGTCAGCTATTTAATTTACTTAGAGTAGAAATTGCTCCTAATGCAAAATCAATAACGCAAGTATCTGGCAAACCCTTTAGAGTTGTGGATTTAATAGAAAAGTTTAAAACACTTAATAAATAGGAAAATAATATGGGTATTAATGAAAAACCGTCACAACTTAAACCTGCAGATTATGCTTCAGATCAAGAAGTAAGATGGTGCCCTGGATGTGGCGACTATGCAATTTTAAATGCTGTGAAAAGAACACTTGCAGACAGTCAAGCAGATAAAAAAAATACAGTATTTGTGTCAGGAATAGGCTGTTCGTCTAGACTACCTTATTATATGTCAACATATGGATTTCATACTATTCATGGAAGAGCCCCTGCTTTTGCTACGGGAATAAAAATTACTAACCCCGAGTTAGATGTATGGATTATTACTGGAGATGGAGACTCACTTTCTATCGGAGGCAACCATTATATTCATATTTTGAGGCGAAACTTAAATTGCCAAATACTATTATTTAATAATGAAATCTATGGGTTAACTAAAGGTCAAGCCTCTCCAGCATCAAGAACCGGAACAGTATCTCCTACTACTCCACAAGGTTCAATAGAGGCTCCTTTATCTGCATGCGAAGTAGCTTTAAGCTCAGGTGCCACTTTTGTTGCAAGAGGAGTAGATACAGCTATAAAGCAATTAGTGCCTACACTAAGCAAAGCAAAAAATCATATAGGAACATCTTTAGTAGAAATCTATCAAAACTGTATAGTTTATAATGATGATGTTTTTAAATCTTTCACTGATAAATCAGTTGCTATGGAGAAACAAATTCACCTTGAAGATGGCCAGCCCATGCTTTTTGGAGAAGAAAAATTAAAAGGACTTGCAATTAATAAAGATTATTCAGCTTTAGAAATTATAGATTTGAAAAAAAACCCAGAAGCTATTAGCAATATTCTAATACATAATAAAAAAAATAAGACTATTGCATATCTACTTAGCCAAATGGATCAAAACACTATGCCAGTTGCTCTGGGAGTAATCTACTGTATTGAAAAACCTACCCTAGATAGTAATTATACCAAAAAATTAAATTCTCAGAAAAATAATATCAGAAAAATAATGGAAAAAGGCCAAACTTGGACTATATAAAACATAAATTTTAATTCTAATATAAGGATATGTTATGTTAAAAATATTATGTATATTTATATATATATTAACTTTAAGTATAAATATNAATTCTGTGTCTTATGCAGAAAGCTCTGTGTCTCAAGAGGATATTATAACAATTTTTAAAAGATCTATGCAAAAATGGAATATTAACTATGACACATTAGATGAAAATAAATCAGGTGCAGCCTGTATTCCTTGGAAAGAGTTAGACAAAAGCTTTATTAATCAAGGTGTTTTTTTAGCTCTGGGTTATGGTTTTAACCTATATGATATTAATATTGCAAAAAAGGCTTCTCTAGAAGGTTGTGAAAATATGAGAAAAAGCTATAAAATAGAGAGTAGCTGCAAATGTGAGATGATATTATATAATGATGATATTTTAGTGGAAATAAAAGAATGAGTGATACAATAGANAATAGTTTAAACTTATTGCTCGATACAGCTAAAAAATTAGGTGCTGAAAGTGCNTCTGTANTGGGAGGTGAAAACACTTCTATAAATGTGGCTGCAAGGCTCGGAAAGCTTGAAAATATTGAAAGAAATGAATCTAAAAGTATAGGGTTACAAATAATNGATAATAAAAGAAAAGTGAATTTATCCAGTACAAATTTTAATAAAGATGCACTTATAGAATTAGTAGAATCAGCTATGTCTATGATTAAATCTATACCNGAAGATGAATTTTGTGGCCTAGCTGATAAAGAGATGCTCTATAAGGGCAACTTAGATCTAGACCTTGTGGATAATTATATTCCAGAAAATGATCTGTTACTTAAAAGCTCTATAGAAGCGGAAGATAGTGCATTAAGTATAAATGGAGTAACAAACTCTGAAGGAGCATCGTCTTCTTACTCTAAAAATAAAATATTTTTGGCCACCTCTGATGGGTTTTATAATTATAAAGAAAAAACTAACTATTCTAATAGTATTTCTGTAATTGCGGGTAAAGGTACAAAAATGGAAAGAGATTATGAGTACCAATCAAAAATTCATAATAAAGATCTAGATGCACCTAAAACTATTGGAGAAATTGCTGCCAATAGGGCTGTTTCAAGATTAAATCCCAAAAAAGTTAAAAGTAATTCCGTACCCATAATTTTTGATCCTAGAGTATCAGGAAGTTTATTATCATTATTTACTAGTGGTATTTCAGGACAAGCCGTAGCTAGAGGCACATCTTTTTTAAAAGACAAAATGAAAAAAAATATATTTAAAAAAGATATTCAAATTATAGATGATCCACATGTNTTACGTGGCCCAGGGTCAAGAACATTTGACGGAGAAGGAGTAGAATCAAAAAAAATAAAAATTGTAGAAAATGGAGTTTTAAAATCATGGCTATTAAGCTCTCAATCTGCAAGGCAATTAAATTTAAGAACTACAGGGCATAGTAGCGGCGTATCCAACTTATATATGGAGCCGGGTGATAAAACTAATACAGAACTTTTATCTTCAATCAAAGAAGGTTTTTATGTAACAGAAATGATGGGAATGTCATTTAACCAAGTAACAGGAGATTATAGTAGAGGAGCTACTGGATTTTGGATNGAAAAAGGACAAAAAACTTATCCTGTAAGTGAAGTTACAATAGCCGGAAATATCATAGATATGTATAGTATGCTTACGCCTGCATCAGATTTAAAATTAATTACAGGTATGGACGCTCCTACTATTTTAATTGAAAAAATGATGGTAGCTGGATTATAATAAAATTAAATTTATAATAAAAGGAAGACCTTTATTTTGCTATCCGTCCTCCTCGTAAAAATATATTATATCATATGGTTACTTCTTACGCCTTTTATACCCTTAATATTAATTTATAGGGCTATACAAGGTAAGGAAAAAATTAATAGAATAAATGAAAGAATAGGCTTTGCAAGAATAAGAAGACCAAAAAGTAAATTAGTCTGGATAAATGCTGCTAGCGTCGGAGAATTAAGATCAACNATTCCTTTAATNAAAAGGCTTATTAAAGAAGATGTAANAGTTCTAATAACTACTGTTACAGTTACTAGTGCAATGCACATACACTCTNTTTTAAAAGATATTGGCAATAAAAATATAATTCATCAATTTTCTCCTATTGATCACCCTTTATTTATAAAGGTTTTTATTAATCATTGGAAACCTAGCTTATTAATTCTCATTGAGTCAGAAATATGGCCTAATATCATAATAAAAAGCTATAAAAAATATATTCCTTTAATATTATTACAGGGAAGGATGTCAGAAAGATCATATAGAAAATGGCTTATTATTAAACCTGTATCAAAATATATATATAATAAGTTCTCTCTTATAGTTGCTCAAGATTTAACTAATGGAAATCGTTATAAAAAATTAGGAGGAAATAATATTATATCAGGCATAAACCTTAAAAATGGTATTGCAGCAAATCATATGAATAAAAAAAAGGAAGAAAAAATAATACATATGACTAATAAAAGACCAATATTACTTTTTGCTAGTACGCATGATAAAATAGAAGATCAAGCAGCCGTTATTTCACATATAGAAGCAAAAAAATATAGTGCTAACTTATTAACAATAATTGTTCCAAGACATACAAAAATGATTAAAAATATACTATCATTAGCAGAAGATTATAAACTTAAAATAAAAATTCGTAGCAAGGATCAAATACCAGATGATAGTACAGAAATATATATTGCTGATACTATCGGGGAGCTTGGGAGCTTTATGAAAATTTGTGATATTTGTTTTATTGGTGGCAGTTTATCTCCTAAAGGAGGGCACAATTTAATTGAACCCGCATTAGAAAAATGTGCAATAATTTATGGACCTGATGTAAGCAACCATAAAAATACTTCCAATATACTATTAAAAGAAAATGCAGCAATTCAAATAAATAATATTAATGAATTAAAGGTTGAAATAAGTAAATTAATAAAAGATAAAGAAAAAATTATAACAATGGCAAATACAGCATACATAGTAATTAATAATATTCCTGACCCAAGTACTATATTAGTAAATAAAATCAAACCATATTTAAAAGGTTCTGGAGAGCAAGTTTGAAAACACCTGATTTTTGGAAAAATAAAAATAGCTTTATATCTATACTATTAATTCCTTTATCCTATATATGGCAATTAGGTAATATTTTAAACACTAAAAAAAAGCAAAAATTTAATATACCTATTATCATAATTGGTAATGTTGTTGCTGGAGGAGCAGGTAAGACTCCTACTGTGATTTCAATAGCGAATAAATTAATAAGCTCGAATATAAAAGTACATATTATCTTAAAAGGCTATAAAAGCGCAGCAAAAGAAAGTATTCAAGTAAATACTAAAATGCATACATATAAAGACGTAGGTGACGAGGCAATAATATGTTCAAAGNTAGCTCCTACNTGGGTNGGTAAAAGTAGAATAGCTAGTATTAACAATGCTTCCAATAATGGCGCCGATCTAGTCATTTTAGATGATGGTTTGCAGGACTCTAGTATAGAGTCTGATTTAAATATACTAGTTTTTAGTGGCTCTCAAGGTATAGGAAATGGAAGAATAATTCCTTCTGGTCCTATGCGAGAATATTTATCAAAAGCTGTAGATAAATCTGATTTAGCAATAATAATTGAAGAAGATAAAAATAATATTAAAGAATTAATTATTAAAAATATTCCTGTAGTTAATGCTAACCTAAAAATAGCAGATAAGGATTTAAATAATTTTAAAAAAAAGAAAGTAATGGCTTTTTGTGGTATAGGCTACCCAGAAAAATTCTACAAAACTTTAGAAAAAATTGAATGTGAAATAATGCAAACTAAATCTTACCCTGATCACTACGCATATTCCAAAAAAGATATTGAATATTTACTTAATCAATCACAAAATATAAATGCTTTATTAGTAACAACTGAAAAAGATTATGTAAAAATCCCTAAAGAATATAAAAATAGAATTTATTTTTTTCCAATTAGCATTGAATTTAATGATTATAGTATAATAGATAAATTTTTATTATCTATTATGAAAAGTTAAAATTAAAAATTATGAACTCATTATTTAGATATACTATTAATATAATAGAAGCTTTCTTTCTTTGTTTATGGATTATAATATGTCGATTAATAGGAATTGATTTAGCATCGAGCTTAGGTTCTAAAATTGTAAAAATTATAGGGCCACTATCTAAGTTTGATAAAAGAGCAGAAATTAATATAAAAAAAATATTTCCTACACTTAATGCTATTGAACAAAAAAAATATTAAAAAAAATATGTGGGATAATTTAGGTCGAAACCTTGGTGAGTTTTCTTTTGCAAATAGACTTAACCCCTATAATAACCAAAGCATAAATTCTTATANAAATAAACCTAGGTTTATAATTGAAGGGCAGAAATATATAGATGATATTTGTAAGATGAAAACGGGCGCTATATTTTTTAGCGCTCATATAGGTAACTGGGAAATCTGTCCACTAATTTTAAGTGGTAAAAATTTAAAAGTTACTAGTATATATAGACATGCAAACAACCCATTAAACGAAAAAATTATACAATGGTTAAGAAAAGGAATATCAATTTATGCTCCTAAAGGGCCTGGTGGAGCAAAAACACTTTTTAAAGTATTAAGGAATAAAGAATTTGCAGCAATACTTGCGGATCAAAAATTAAATGAAGGTAAATTAATAAACTTTCTAGGGCAGCCCGCCAAAACAGCTACAGCTATAGGTGAACTAGCTATAAAATTATCTATTCCAATTGTTCCTATTCACGTGCAGAGAATAAATGGGGCTACATTTAAATATATAATTGAAAAACCTATAATGAACAAAAAAGATAATGATAATCATGATGAGGAGTTAATTAAACTTCTTAACACCATTAACAAAACATTAGAAAATTGGGTTCTAAAATGTCCTGAACAATGGTTGTGGATTCATAATAGATGGTAATATTAAATTACTTAAATACTTGTAAATATTGAGGATCTATCCTTTTACCATTTAACTCAGCACCCCAATGTAAATGGGGTCCAGTTACTCTACCTGTTGCACCTACTTTACCGATCTGCTCTCCTTTTTTTACAAAATCTCCCATAGATACGGAGATCTTGCTTAAATGCAAATATGAGGTTGTTAAACCTTGTCCATGAGCAATGATAATAGTGCCTCCGCTGTAATATAAATCATTATCAGTAAATACAATGANNCCATCCATGGGCGATAATACTTCGTGTCCTTTAGGCAAAGCTATATCAATCCCATAGTGAGGACTTCTGGGCTTGCCATTTAATATTCTCTGACTTCCATATTCTCCAGACTTTGGACCGATAGCAGGCAAAATAAATCCATTATTAAAATATGTATTATTTATTAAAATAGCTTTTTTTCTAGACTCTTTTACTTTTTTTCTTTCCGCATAAATCCTATTAGTTACAGATTCAGGAGGAGTAACTTTATCTTTTTGAATACCATTAATTCTTTGCACCTTATATGTTCTTTTTTTTACATTTAATTCTATTATTTCAATTAATTTGCTTTGTTTATATATTTCTAGAATCTGTATAATTTTTGGCATACGTTCAAAACCAATTAAAAATAAGCCCGTATCAGATACTTGCACTTCAATTCCATCTAATGTAACTTTAATACCTGGAATAGACTGTACTACTATTAATCCTCCGGCAATTACTTCTCCTTTTATAGAAGATTCTGCATTAACTTTATGTATAGAAACTACAAGGCAGAAAAAAAATGCCATCGTAATCACTTTAAATATATATTGGCTAGCTATCATTTTTACTTAATTTTGCTTTAACTTTGCCATCATATAAATGAATTGTAGCATTTGTATCATAGACTATATTTTTAGCTCTAGTAATTGGCTGATCATTTTCATTTTTGATGAGAGCAAAACCTCTTTCTAAGATCCTAATGTAACTTAATGATTCTATTGCTCCAGAAGCTTTAATAAAAGATAGTTTTTTATTACTAAGCAATCTATCAAAATTCTCATTTAAAGCTTTAGGTTGTTTACTATAGGAATGTTTCTTTTTTATTAATAAATTTTTATTTGCTGCTTTTAGAAGCCTTAACTGAGATGATAGGTTCAATAATTGATTTTCACAATATTTTGCTGGAGAATAGTGCTCTATTTTATTTACGCTTACTTTATTAATATAAAAATCTAAAAATATTTGTAATTTATAATGCAATTGATCATTAATTATATCTAAGTTCTGAACTTTATTTTCTAGAATTGTATGTGACATGGGCAATATATATTTTTGCTGCTCTTTTCTACATAAGCTCATAATATTTTTTATGGATAATGCCGATTTAGAATAAACCATATTTAAATTATCATAAAGTGTTCTNCGATCTGGAAGAGCAATTTCTGCAGCAGCAGTAGGAGTGGGTGCCCTAACATCTGCTACATAATCTGATAAAGAATTATCTACTTCATGACCTACNGCTGATATAATTGGAATTTTTGAATTGTATATAGCTCTTACTACAACCTCTTCATTAAATGCCATTAAATCTTCCAGGCTACCGCCACCTCTTCCAACTATTAATAAATCAGGAACAGGAATATCATCTTTAATAGTTGAAAACATATTAATTTTATCTATAGCAGTTGCAATTTGCTTTGGAGCTTCGCTTCCTTGCACTAATACAGGGTAAAGAATTATTGTTACAGGAAACCTTTGTTTTATTCTAATAATTATATCTTTAAATGCTGCACCTGTATCAGAAGTAATAATACCAATTATACTAGGTAAAAAAGGCAGTGTCTTTTTGTTTTTTTCATCAAACAAACCTTCTTCAGCTAATAATCTCCGTCTATTTTCAATTAATTTTAATAATGCGCCTTCACCAGCCAGTTCTATAGTATTAATAATAATGTTATATTTAGACCTAGGAGCATAAGTAGAGATCCTACCAATAACTAAGACCTCCATTCCATCTTCTAATTTAAAATTAATTCTACTTGCCTGCCCTTTCCATATTATTCCATCTATTAAAGAATTTTTTTCATCTTTTAATGATAGATAGACGTGGCCTGAAGCAGCAATAGTTAAACCAGAAACTTCTCCTCGAAGATGCACTATATCAAAATTTACTTCTAACGTTCTTTTTAGAGCATTACTGAGTTCAGAGACAGTATATTCTTTTATATTACTTTCATAAGTATTATTATGCTGCATCTGTTGCTTTCTGAATTAAAGACTTAATAATAATAAAATAGGATGTTATATATTTTAATTTAAATATAACATTATGGGAATAAATAGTTAATATAATTTAAATATAAATAGGAATTCTTTATGAAAGTACTAGTANTAGGAAGTGGTGCTCGCGAACATGCAATGTGTTGGTCATTAGCCAACTCTCCACTTATATCAAAATTAATTTGCGCTCCAGGAAATCCTGGTATTGCNGAGGAAGCACAATGTATTGATATTAATATTAATAATAATAATGAAATTGTATCTTTAGCCTTAAAAGAAAAAGTTGACTTAGTAATACCTGGCCCAGAAATTCCATTAGTAAATGGAATAATTGATGAACTAAATAAGTTTAATATTAAAGCATTTGGGCCCTCTAAAGAAGCATCTAAATTAGAAGGATCTAAACAATTTACAAAAAATATATGTAAGTTAGCAAATATACCTACAGCATATTCTGAAAGCTTCTCAGATAGAGAAGACGCCATTAATTATATTAAAAAAAATAAATTGCCTATAGTAATAAAAGCAGATGGTTTAGCGGCAGGTAAAGGTGTTGTCATTGCCCAAAATGAAAAGGAAGCTGTTACTGCTATTGATAATTCATTTAATGGCGCCTTTGGTGANGCTGGAAAAACAGTTTTAATAGAAGAGTACCTGGAAGGCGTTGAAGCTAGTTTTTTTGCTTTATGTGATGGAATAACAGCAATACCTCTAGCTAGTGCACAAGACCATAAAAGAGTGGGAGATGGAGATACTGGGCCAAATACAGGGGGCATGGGTGCCTTTTCACCTACTCCTAATTTAACAGAAGATCTNAATAATGATATTATAAATCATTTTATTGCTCCTACTCTTATTGAAATGGACAAAAGAGGGTCTCCTTTTCAAGGAATATTATATGCAGGATTAATGTTAACTAATAATGGCCCAAAACTAATTGAATATAATGTAAGATTTGGTGACCCTGAATGTCAGGTAATTCTTACTCGTATCAAATCTAATTTGTTTGAGGCCATTCTTGCAGCTGTTGACCATACATTAGAAAAATTTCACTTAAGGTTTTATGAAGAGGTTGCATTGACTGTCGTAATGGCATCAAAGGGGTATCCGAAGAAATATAAATCCAATTCAATAATTAATGGGATCACTGAAGCCAATAATATTAAAGGAGTAAAGGTTTTTCATGCAGGTACAAAACTGGACTCTGACAGAAATATCCTTTCTAATGGGGGAAGAGTCTTGTCCATAACAGCTAATGGAAAAAATATGGAAGAAGCAAGAGTATTAGCTTATAAAGCTATTGACTATATCAAGTGGGATGATGGTTTTTATAGAAAAGATATAGGAAAAAAATAGTTCTTAAGATTTTGAAAGCCTTATTTTTTTAAAAAAATCTTTAAGTAATAATGAAGACTCCTCCTTATATATCCCGCTATATATATTAGGTTTATGATGACAGGTATCGTGATCAAATACCTTGCTACCATACTTAATNCCTCCTCCTTTAGGGTCATCCGCACCATAGTATAAGTTGTTTATTCTAAATAGAGAAATAGCATGCGCACACATTGGACAAGGTTCTAATGTAACAAATAAATCTAATTTTTCATATCTTATAGATAAACCCTTTTTAATTAGTAATTCTGATGATTTTTGTAAAACTATCATTTCTGCATGCATTGTAGGATTACTATATTTAACCATCTTATTACCTGATTTAGCAAGCACCTTATTATTATGTACTGTCACTGCTCCAACTGGCACTTCTCCAAGGCTAACACATTTTTTAGCTTCATCAATTGCTATTTGCATAAAATTTTTATAATTATATTTTTCCATGATGCTATAAAATAGCATATATCTATTAATATAATAAAATTAATTATTGAGTAATATGAAAAAACCACTAATAGCTTTAACCTTAGATTATGAGACAACCCAAGGATATTCTAAATATCCTTGGTACGCAATTAGAGAAAACTATTTCACTTCTATTGAGGAAAGTGGAGGCATAGGAGTAGGAATTCCGCATAATATGAAAGATATAATAAGCCTATTATATAAAATTGATGGCTTAGTTATAACTGGCGGCAATTTTGATATCGACCCTAATAAATTTGGAGAAACTATTGTTCATCAAACCGTACAATTAAAAGAAAATAGAACTAATTTTGAATTATTAGCAGCTGAGATTATGCTCAACCAAAATAAACCTGTTTTAGGTATTTGTGGGGGAGAGCAATTAATTAATGTTCTTTACAAAGGAAGTTTAATTCAACATATTCCTGATGAAATAAAAAATCCTATTGAACATGAACAAAAAAATCCAAGACACGAACCTGGTCATAGTGTCCGAATAAAAGATAATACAAAACTACATAGTATTATTTCTACAAATGATATTATGGTTAATAGTGCACACCATCAGGCAATAAAAACTCCTGGAAATGGTTTAATAGTAAATGCGCTATCAGCAGATGGGATAATAGAAGGAATTGAAGATCCTACAAAAAATTTTTGTATAGGTGTACAATGGCATCCTGAGTTTTTTATTCAAGGTGCAGATATTAAATTATTAAAAGCCTTCATAAATGCCTGCTGATATAATGACAAATGAACTTAAAAAAAAAAGAATAGCTAAAATAATTGCTGAATCTGGTTTTTGCTCAAGAAGGCAAGCTGAAAAACTAATTATATCCGGAAAAGTTTTTGTTAATAGTATAAAAATTAATACTCCTGCATACTTTGTAGATAAAAATGATAAAATTTTGGTAGAAGGTAAATTAATTAAAAGAACTACTAAAACAGAATTGTTTATGTTACATAAACCTAAAGGAGTTATTGTAAGTTCTGGTGATCCTCAGGGTAGAAAAACAATTTATGATATTATTCCAAATAATATGAAACAGCTGAATTACATTGGAAGGTTAGATTTTAATACAGAAGGACTATTATTATTAACCAATAATGGAAGTCTTAAAAGATTTTTAGAACTGCCAGTCAATAAAATTGAACGCATTTATAAAGTAAAAGTTTATGGAAATATAAACAACCTAGATAACCAAAAATTAGAAAAAGGCATAACAATAGATAGCATA
>NYVM01000073.1 GCA_002684605.1 Candidatus Pelagibacterales bacterium
AATGGTATTTTAACTACCACGGAGACTGTAGAAGTAAGTATCAGGAACTATGGATTGGATCCTCAGTCTGATATACCTTTAGAATTGTTTGTAGATGGGAATTTAGTTGCAACAGAGACCTTTAGTGGAACTATTTTATCCAACGAAGTAGAAAATTATATTTTTAGCCAAACCCTAGATTTATCTACTGCAGGACAGACTTACACCATTGAAGTTAAATCTAATTTAACAGGTGACGAATTTGAATCGAATGACCCTTACATAAAAGAAGTTACTCACTTATTAGCAAATGATGTGGGTGCTCAAGAAATCACAGCCCCTGAAACAGGATCTGGCTTAGGATTAGAAACTATATCGGTGACTATTAAAAATTATGGTGCTGATGAACAATCTAATTTTGATGTTTCATATACTGTAAACGGAGGCGATCCTGTTATAGAAAACTTTGCTGGCCCAATTGGTTCTGAAGAAATTGCATCTTATAGCTTTACAGAACAAGCAGATTTTTCCGAGCTTGGAATTTATGATGTTGTTGTAAAAACGTCATTGGGTGGTGATGGTAACGAAACGAATGATGAAACTTCAATTCAAGTTGAAAATGTTCTTTGTCAGCCTCAAGCTAATTGTAGTTTTGGAGACGGTTTTCAATTGTTTAGTATTGGGGAAATTAATAATCCTTCTGCATGTGAGGGCTATGGTGATTTTACCGACCAAGTAGCTTATCTTGACGAAAATTCTACTTATAGTTTAACGGTAACCACAGGATATGGTGATCAGCATGTAAAGGTTTGGATTGATTTTAACGATGATTCAAATTTTACAAATGATGAGGTTGTGGTTCCTGAATTTATAATAGCTCCAGGAGCTGGTGCAGGTTCTTATACAGAAACTGTAGACTTAGTAGTTCCTGATGGAGCTCCAATGGGGATGCACCGAATGAGAGCGAAAACGAATTGGCAAGAAGAAGTTCCTAATGATGCTTGTGAAGAGACACAGTACGGAGAAACAGAGGATTATTCAGCAAATATTGGTGCTTTAGGGGTACTCGATATGGAGATTACCAATTCTGAATTGATCATAACCTCACAGGATAATAATCAGTTTGAAGTTACCTTAAATACCGAATACGATGGTAAAGTTTATGTTGCAATCTATAACATGTTAGGACAACAACTAGGTTTTAAGTTAGCGCAGAATGATGGCGGTATTTATAGAATGAATTTAAACTTATCTAGTGCAGCCGCTGGAGTTTATGTAGTAAAAGTAGGTGGGCAAAATACAACTACTTACAAAACAGGAAGAGTAATTGTGAAATAATAATACTTTTCAGTTAACAAAAAAGCGTTTTCAAATGAATGAAAACGCTTTTTTAGTTTTATCATGAGAGTATTAATTGA
Source organism: Candidatus Pelagibacterales bacterium (assembly GCA_002684605.1). Next base: position 1,398 of record NYVM01000073.1, read on the forward strand.
TAATAATTTTTTTAATGGTTTCAGCATCATTTGAAATTACTTTCAATAAGTAAACTCCTTTAGAAAATGAGCTGGTATTTATTTCTTTTTTGTCCCTTGTAAAAGGCTCTTTATAGATCTCTTTTCCAAGTAAATCATATATGATGACAGCTCCATTGTCAAGAATTGTTGAATTTTGAACCCATAGAACTTTATTAGCAGGATTTGGATAAATTGCAAGGTCTTCAAATACATTCGCATCTAAAGATAATATTCCCCAGCGATCTTCTGCAGGCTCTCCTCCCCAAATAAGTGTTGCTAGATATGGATTGTCAATAAAAGGATTTCTGTTGCCGTATTCCGTCTCTAAATAGGGGTTGCGTTGATCTTCAAATTCATTTACTGGATCTTCTGCGTTCCATTGTAAATATACTTGAAGCATTTCGTTATCGGGTTGGGTAGCTCCAGATCCATTTAAGGTTGGTAAACATCGAGTACCATACCTGGTGTACATATACATCATCATTCTAGCAATATCTCCCTTCCATTCGTCTCCTGGATACCAAGTTCCACCAGTATTACCAGCATCTCCACTACCAGCACCAAATTTAGAATTTCCTCTATTTCCGTTCATTTGCTGATCGCTAGGTCTTAGATTATGTGGATCGGCGATGATACCCGTTGAACTATTACTTGCACTACCCATCTCTGGATTGGNATTNGATCTTGCAAAAACATGNTCNCTNTTNTATTCACAATTAGTTCCTCCAAAATCGTCTTTATCTCTTGATCTGTCAGTTGTACAACTTCCAGAATTATCATAACCATAAACTAACAAAACGTCAGAATTATTATCTGGATCTTCATCAGTGATCTTTACCGTATCTCTTACATCACCATAGGTGAAGGTAGGGTTGTTAATTGCAATTTTAGATTGTAATTCCAAATACAAATCTTGTCCTGTTAATGATAGGTTAACGTCATTGTAGTAGGGTTGCTGTGCAAATAAAATTTGAACAAAAAATAGTAAGATTAGTGTAATTTTTTTCATGTTGATTAATTTAAGTTATGTTTTTTTGGAGTAAAGCCATATAAAATCCATCGAATCCACTTTCGCTGGGAAAAACTTTTTCTTCCTTCACAAATTTAAAATCTTTACCAGANTTTCTTTCTAAAAAATCTTGAACTTGTTTTTCATTCTCAGAGGGTAANATAGAGCANGTNGCNTAGACCATTTGNCCTCCNGGTTTTACNATTCTTGANTACGAATCTAATATTTCTNTTTGNGTATTTTTTATAGNTTCTAGAAATTCTGGNTGTAGTTTCCATTTAGANTCTGGATTTCTTTTTAANACNCCAATTCCTGANCAAGGAGCNTCNATTANTATTTTATCAGCTTTTTGGATTAANTTTTTAANGACTTTNNTAGAGTCTATTGTTCTCGTTTCTATATTGTGNNCACCATTTCTTTTTGCTCTTCTTTTTAATTCNTTCANCTTATTTTCNTAGATNTCTANTGCAATAACTTGNCCTTTATTNTCCATTAANGNAGCNATATGNAAACTTTTTCCNCCAGCTCCNGCACANGTNTCAACAACTCTAGTNCCNGGTTTTGGATTTAAAAATTTAGCTACTTTTTGTGAGGAAGCATCTTGAACTTCAAACCAGCCGTTTTTAAAAGCTTCAGTAACAAACACATTGGTTCGTTTTACTAGTTTTAATGCCTGAGGATACCCTTTAATATTTTCTGTTTCAATTTCAAGTTCCTGTAAATTNTTTTGTAATTTTTCTTTGGTAGTTTTCAAAGTATTTACTCTCAATATTACATCGGCTAATTGATTTAAAGAGTGAATTTCTTTATCCCATTTTTTTCCTAATTCTTTTTGCCCTAATTCATCTAACCAATCCGGTAGGGATTCTTTATATTTTCTAATTTTTGAAAATTCATCGAATTTTCCTTTTATTTTTCTTGTTGGTGTATTTTCAAATTGAGGCCAATCTGGAATTTGAATACCTTTTAATGTAGCCCAAACAGTAAAAAGTCGAAATAGATTTGCTCTATTGAAAGGTTCTTTTACTTCAGCAATCTTTGAATAGAGTCGCTTCCATCGAACGATGTCATAAGTAGTTTCAGCTATGAAACCTCTATCTCTTGCTCCCCATCGTTTATCACGTTTTAGTGTATTTTTTAATACCTTATCTGCCTGCTTATTTTCATTAAAAATTAAATGAAGGGAATCAATAGTGGCAAATACTAAATTACGGTGTAGTTTCATAGTTTTATTATAGTTTGCAAAGGTATTGTTTTAAGCTGTATAGATTTGTTACTTTTGAAAAAAAAATAGCAATGCGAGTTTACTCAATGATTTTTATATTATTCCTGCTAATTAGTTGTAATTTAAATAACTCGAAAGAATTTAGTTCGGTCACTATAAAACAGGTGTTTTCTGACAGTTTAAGTATACGTGCCATTGAACCTATCGCTAAGGATAAGATTTGGTTTGCAGCAAATAATGGTAGAATAGGTTTTATCGATAACGAATCTCCAAAAATAACTAATATAAAATATGAAGATATTTTATTAAACTTTAGAGCCATTGCAGCCATAAAAAATGCGGTCTTTGTTTTAAGTATAGAAAACCCTGCTGTTTTGTACAAAATTGGATTTGATGGGAATGTGGCAACAAATATCGAAGAAGTATATGTAGAAAAAGGAGCACACGTTTTTTATGATGCTATCAAATTTTGGGATGATAAAGAAGGTATAGCGATGGGAGACCCAACAGATGACTGTTTATCAATAATCATAACTAGAGATGGAGGTAATACNTGGAAGAAATTATCATGTGATAATTTGCCTAAAACAGCCGTTGGCGAAGCTGCTTTTGCTGCTAGTAATTCTAATATTTCTATTTATAAAAACAATGTTTGGATAGTAACAGGTGGAAAAAAAGCAAGAGTATTTCATTCTTTCGACAGAGGTGATACTTGGAAAGTATATGAAACTCCAATTATTCAGGGTGCGAGTATGACGGGTATTTATAGTGTTGACTTTTANGATGACCAAAAAGGGATTATTTTCGGTGGAAACTGGGANNGCAAAGAATTTAACGAAGGAAATAAGGCCATCACCAATGATGGTGGAAAAACTTGGAGACTTTTAAGCAATGGGAGAGGCCCTGGATATCGTTCCTCAGTAAAATTTATTCCAGGAACTAATGGAAGTGAAATTGTTGCAGTTGGAACCCCAGGAATATCTTACAGTAATGATAGCGGAAATTCATGGGTAGAATTATCTGAAGAAGGTTTTTATGCCATTGAATTTGTTAATGATACCCTAGCATTTGCCTCTGGTAAAAATAAAATTTCAAAACTGATTTTTAAATAAAAATAAACGATAGCTATCTATTTGGTTATTTTTTTCTTTTTTCCGGTCTTCGATCTCTTAATTCTTTGATTAACATTTCTCTAAAGGTTCTTTCAGCGTGCTCTAACTTAAGAATTTTTACTGGAGGAATTACACCTTTTAAATTTGAAATTAATTCCTTCNGAAAAGTTAATTCGGCTGTTTTCATTGAAAGTATGCTTTCAATAAGTTCGTTTGCCTCATNGTTAGTGAGTTTCTCAGCACTGTCAGGTCTATATTTACTTTTACTTCTTAGTTCATGTCTAATTTTCATCATTGAACGTTCGTATTCATTGTAAATTGGCCAAAATTTTTCAGCTTCTTCTGTCGTTAAATTTAACTCATTGCTAATATGAGCAATTTTTAATGTTTTTATTTTTTCCATTTTTTTCTCCNCGNNCATCATGTAATTTTTTACCTGGATTTTGGGCATAAATAGTTGTACTGATTGAACTAAAAGCTATTATTAGTATTATTAAGTTTTTCATTTTTTATTTTTTAAAGTTAATATGGTAACAAGGCGTTAAGATCATTTATATTTTCAAGAAGATAATTCTCTAACTGATTTCCAGATAGCCGACTTTGATTACTGGTTATATTATTTAATATTTCATCTGTAAATAAGATAGATATTTCATGTTGTTTTAATTGAATATTTCCTTCATTAATAAAATTTTCTATGCTACTGATTTCAATTTCTTCAAGCGTATAAACACGAGTCTCGTCTTTTAATACAGAAAAGACTAATAGGACCATAGCTGCTATTGAAGCTGCATACATGAAAGTTTTTTTTGAGACTACAGGAATCAATTTCCCTTCTTTTAATCTGCTGTTGTTTTTTCTTTTTATATTGAAATCTAATTTGTTAAAATATCCTGTAGGAGTTTTAAAACCAATATTTTTAGGAAGAACTTCTTCATTTATTTTGTTTAGTAAATGATTTTCGAATTCATCGAAATAATTAGTAGGAACCTTAAATTTATCTATGTTTTCTCTCCTTTTCACTTTTATTAGACTAAATTGATATTAAATAGTTTCATTTAATTTTATGTAAGCAGTAATTTTTTTTACAGCTATATGATAACTGCTTTTAAGTCCTCCTACAGAAGTTTCTAATATTTCTGATAAGTTTTCGTAGGTGTGATCTTCAAAATATTTCATATTAAAAACTAGTTGTTGTTTCTGTGGCAATGTATTTATAGCTTTTTGAAGTACAATTTGAATTTGATTTCCCTCAAAATAAATATCACTTTCTAAATTTTCAATCAACTGATTTTTTACTTCTTCGATTGTAATGTTTTTCTTTTTTGCCTTTTTATTTAAAAAAGTAATAGATTCATTCGTTGCTATCCTGTACATCCAAGTATATAATTTACTTTTTTCTTCAAATTTATGGATGTTTTTATAGATTTTAATAAATGTATTTTGGAGAATGTCATCTGTATCTTCGTGATTTAAAACTATTTTTCTGATATGCCAATACAGACGTTCCTTATAAAGATTAACTAGAATTCGGAATGCCCTTTCGCATTCGTTTTGAGATTTTAAGGCTATGACTAATTCTTTTTCATCAATCATCTAGTGAGTTTGTTTAAATGTAAGACTAAACATTACTTAAATAGTTTAAAAAACAAACAACTATTTTTAATTAAAGAATGAAATAAAACGACTTTAATTGAATCTTAGTATATTAGAATTACTAGGAAAGAGATTGCATTTTAACAAGATTATAATAGACTCCTTTTTTCTCAAGTAATTCTTCATGTTTTCCTTGTTCAACGATTTCACCTTTGGCTAAAACTATTATGTTGTCAGCTTTTTGAATTGTAGACAATCGATGAGCAATTACTATGGAAGTTCTGTTTTTCATCATATTTTCCAAAGCTTTTTGAACTAGTTGCTCACTTTCCGTGTCTAGTGCTGAAGTAGCTTCATCTAATATCATAATAGGAGGATTTTTAAGAACAGCCCGAGCTATACTCAAGCGTTGTTTTTGCCCTCCACTCAGCTTATTTCCAGAATCTCCAATATTGGTATATATACCCTCCGCTAAATTTTCAACAAATTCCCAGGCATTAGCGACTTTAAGTGCTTCGATGATTTCTTGGTCTGATGCATTTTGTTTTGCTACTAATAAATTTCCTTTAACAGTATCGTTAAATAAAATAGAATCCTGAGTAACTAAGCCTAATAACTTGCGAAGCGAATTTTGAGTAATTTTTTTAATATTTAAGTTGTCGATGTTAATAGAGCCTTTGTTTACATCATAAAACCTAGTAATTAAATTAGCAATCGTGCTTTTTCCGCTACCGCTTTGACCTACTAAAGCAACGGTGTGACCTTTAGGTACTTTTAGCGAAAAGTCGTTCAAAACAAAATCATTTTGATATTTAAAAGAAATATTTTTGATTTCTATTTCTGTACTAAATTTTGTTTTGTCTTGAGCATCTGGTAGGTCTGTAATATTTGATTCTGTTTCTAAAATCTCTAAAACTCGTTCTGCAGCTGCATTC
>NYVM01000074.1 GCA_002684605.1 Candidatus Pelagibacterales bacterium
TTTTCTAATAAAATAATAGACATTTGTATTAACCATGATAATGGAGAGGTTTTTATTGGCACCGATTTAGGCCTGATGTCTTACCGATCAGATGCAACAATAGGTGAAATTAAACAAAATGAAACCTTTGTTTTTCCTAATCCAGTTAAAGAAAATTATAGAGGAAATATAGCCATAAATAAACTTGTTAGAGATGCTAGAGTTAAAATCACAGATATTAACGGCAATTTAGTGTATGAAACAATAGCAAATGGTGGGCAAGCTAATTGGAACGGAATGAATTACAACAATGAAAGAGTAGGTACTGGAGTATACCTTGTATTTAGTACTGATGAAAATGGTTATGAAAAAGCAGTATCAAAAATACTTTTCATAAAATAATGAATTATGAAAGCAGGGCAATTGCATTATTAAATCACAAGTACGGTGAAGGGGCTGTTATTGCAAAAGTATTTACAGAAAAATATGGACTCAAATCATTCAGTATAAAGAGAAATAAGAGTAAAAAGTCTAAAAATAAAATTCTTTTGCTCGACAAAATGAGCCTTTTAACAATTAATGCAAAAAATAATTCAAAAAAAGAAATTCAATATTTGAGCGAAATAAATCTAGCATATGCTTATCAAAACACAAGCTTAAAAAACAAATTGATAAGACTTTTTATTTCTGAAGTATTATCTAAAGCACTAATTGATTCTGAAAAAAATACAACTCTATTTCAATTCATTTGGAATACAAACACCCAAATAGATAAACTAGAAAATGTAGATAATAACTTTTGTATTATCTTTTTAATTCAGTTAAGTGAGTTTTTGGGTATTTCGCCATCAATAGAGAATAATGAACTCCCTTATTTTAATTTAAATACAGCTAATTTTACAAATATTAAAAACAAAAATGAAGAGATAATAGAAGGAGAAATACTAGATTATTTCAAGAGGCTAATTATTAAAGAAAAAGTTAGCATTGCTTATCATAAAAGGCAGGAATTGATAAAAATACTNTTCCGNTACTATAGCATACACCATATTAATCTCTTAAATATTAAATCCTATGANGTTATAGAATCACTTGCTTAAATGAAAAATTTAATTCTACTACTATCATTAATCATCTTTGGTAAATATGCTTANACACAAAATATAACTTTTGTAAACGCTGATAATAATATACCTGTTGCTGAAGTAAGTATAATTTCTAAGACTAATGCTAATCTAGGTGTAATATCAGATTTAAATGGAACTGCAAGTCTTGAAATTTTTAGTTTAGGAGACACTCTGTTGGCTATGCATATTGGATTTGGCAACAAGTCAATAATAAATAACNAATCAAATATAACTGATACAATAAAGCTAACTCCAAAGCTTTATTTATTAAATGAAATCAACTTTGAAGATGTTAAAACGCCGCTTATATNTAACTCAACTNTTTATAACAAGATAAAAAGAAATAAAATAGAACTTATTAAAAGTAGCAATACNGCTGATTTATTCTCTAAGGCNCTAGGTATTAATATTCAAGAAAGCCAATCTGGAGGGGGAAGTCCAAACCTAAGGGGTATGGAGGCTAATAGATTACTGATTATAGTTGATGANATCCCTATTAATAATGCTATTTATAGAAGCGGTCATGTGCAAAGTTCAAATAGAATTAATCCATTTTTTATTGANAATATACGGGTGGTGACAGGACCTGCATCAGTTGTTTACGGAGATGGGGCAATGGGAGGGGCAATAATAATTAATACCTTAAATAACGAATCTTCAAAAGGTGTTTCAAATATTATAGAACAAAAATATAAAAGCTCAAGTTTATCAAGCTCATTAAAATATCTAAACACAANATCATNTAAAAATTTAGAATTTATTACAGCTTTTGCTATTGAAGCAAATGGAAATCTTAAAATGGGGCGGAATAGATTGCATGGATTTACAAATTGGGGAAACGAAAGCACCATTACTAAAAAAAATGAACAACTTGAAACAAAGTACAGTAAGTATGATTTTATTCAAAAATTAATAATTCAACAAAAAGCAAATACAATAAGCTTAAACAGTCAGTTCTCCACAACTTCAGATATCTCAAGATTTGATAAGTTAAATGATATTGAAGATGGAATAAGAAAATATAAAAACTGGTACTACGGACCACAACAAAGANTAGCACAATCTTTAAAAATAAATAATAAAAACAAAAANCTAATTAGTGATAATAAATCTCTAATTATTGCATGGCAAAATCATAAAGAATCAAGACACAAACAAAAATATAATGACAGTTTACAATCAAATAGATACGAGGATGTAACAATCATGGATATTATTTTAGATTTTAAAAAATCTATCAGAAAAGCAGATTTTAACTATGGAATTAGTCTACGAAAACAAAATNTAAATTCGGATGCAAATTTTAGTCCGACTAATAACTTATTAAAAAACACAACAAGATATCCTGACGGAGGAAGTAAAGTAATGGATGCTGCGGTCTACACACAATTTAAATATAAAGTTTTCAAAAACACAACAATATTTTTTGGGGAGAGGTATAATTTAAATTATTTAACTGCAAGGTTTAATGATAATTCTATATATAACCTTCCATATAACGAAATTACAACTAACAATACATCATTAGTTTCGTCAATATTATTACAACAAAAATTATCAACAAAAATTACAACTAATATCTCGTATTATATGGGGTATAGAAATCCAAATATCGATGATGTAGGGAAAATATTTTCGAAAAATGACCTGAGTGTTGTTGTTCCAAATGAAAACTTGCAGCCAGAGAGAACAAATAATCTTGAATATAATTTAAACTATAATAGTTCAGTAATAAAATTTGAACTTCAACTTTTCAAGACTAAAATAAAAGATGCAATAGAAAGATCTAATAGTAATTTATTTGGCCAGGATTCAATATATTATGATGGAGATTTAATGCAAGTTCAAATGAATCAAAATATAGAATCTGCAGAAATAAATGGTTTGAGTTTTGGTTCTGAAATAAGCNTTACTAAAAAATTAAAATTTGATTTTAAAATAAATTATATTGAAGGTATTACCGACAAAGGAAGGCCTCTAGCGCACATACCACCTATNAATTCTCAAATAAATCTAAATTATAATTTAAAAAAACATCACTTCACTCTTAGTCATATTTATAACGGGTGGAAAAATGCTGAGGACTATGATGATAATGGCGTTGACAACTTAGATGAAGCTACAGAGCAAGGTACACCAGCATGGCAGATAATAAATTTAGCCTACCATAATACTATTAGCTCAAGTATAACATTTTCCATATCTGCTGAAAACCTATTTGATGCTCATTATAAAACCTTTGGCTCTGGATTGAGTGCTAGCGGTAGAAATTTTATCGTATCTTTGACAAATAGATTTTAACGATATGAAAAAACATTTCATCCTTTTATTTTTAATATTTTTTGTAAGTACTAATGCTCAGGTTTGGGAAGACAATTTATTAAATAACAATCCGAATGCAAGTATAACTGAAAAGGCAGATGCTTTTGATAATTACAGAGCAAAAGTTGAATATACNAAGGGTAATGGGTATAAGCCATATGCAAGAAACCTAGACTTTATATTACAAAGAACTTCAGATGGTAAAGGAATTCCTAACGGTAAGTTTTATACTGAGTGGTTGAAAGAAAAAAAGAGGTTTGATCAGCATAAATCTACATCAAATAGTAACTGGACAGAATTAGGACCAATAAATACTCCAATAATCCTCTCAAATGGTAAAAAAAGAGGAAATGGAAGAATTAATTGTATTGCATTTGACCCTTTTGACAAAGAAAAGATATGGGTTGGCTCTCCTGGAGGTGGTTTATGGAGTTCTCCAGATGGNGGTAATACATGGTCTACAAACACTGATGGCTTACCAGTAATTGGAGTATCATATATTGCAATTAATCCGATTGATCCGCAAGAAATGTATATTACAACTGGTGATGCGCATGCAAGTGATACTTATTCAATAGGAATCTTAAAATCTAATGATGGCGGACAAACATGGGATACAACAGGTATGCAGTTTGCTGTTACAGATGATAAAATGGTAAATAAGGTTATCATACATCCAACATTTACAGATAGCTTATTTGCTGTTACTGATAATAATATTAAAATAAGTCCAGATGGTGGGCAAACATGGTCAAATGCGCTTAGCACATCAGGATCTGTATTGAGTGGCTATTTTAGAGATATTGAATTTAAACCAAATAACCCTAATGTCTTATATGCAGTTAAACAAACTACCGGATCATCTCAAGTTTACAAATCTTCTGATAGAGGACAGACTTGGTCCGTCGCTATGAATGGTATAAGTACTGTAAATAGAAACCGCCCACTTTTAGCTGTTACACCTGCTAACCCAGATGCTGTTTATGTTTTGTTTTGCATGAACGATTATGGATTTCATGGTATTTATAAATCTACAGATAATGCAGACAGTTGGACATTACAATCGGACAGCCCAAATATTTTAGGAAGAAATACAGATGGCACCAGCACAGGTGGACAATCCTGGTATGATTTAAGCTTGGGCGTTTCTACTGAAGATGAAGATCTTTTATATGTAGGTGGTATAAATCTGTGGAAATCAACAGACGGTGGAGTAAGCTGGAATATTAGCGGAAGTAGCGGTAATGGCTCCAGTTATTCTTACATGCACGTAGATCAACATGCACTTGAGTTTAATCCTTTAAATGGTGTGGCTTATGCTGGAAATGATGGAGGATTATACGAATATATGGACACTCTAAATAGTTGGATTGATATTAGTGACGGTCTTGCTATCTCACAGTTCTACAAAATTGGCTTATCTAATACGCTAAACGACAGAGTAGTTGCTGGAGCACAAGATAATGGAACAGAAATGATAACTAATGGGGTATGGGATGCTATTAGAGGTTCGGATGGGATGGAGTGTGCAATTGACATTTACGATCATGAAATAATTTACTCAACATCTCAATATGGTGGATTAAGAAAAAGTTATAATGGTGGTGGAAATTGGAATAATATAAAACCAGTAAACTATAGTGGTGCTTGGGTTACCCCATGGAAAATTCACCCCGTTAACAATAATATAATAGTTGCTGGATATGATGAGGTATACAGGTCGCAAACTGGTGGAGGGCAATGGGACTCATTATCATATAATGCAAGTAATGGCGCATCTATACAAACAATTGCACTTGCGGCATCAAATGAAGACTATATTTATAGTGCATCATACAGCAAAATAAAAAGGACAAAAGATGCTGGGGCAACATGGACAGATATCAAGCAGGGGCTAGCAAACTTTAATTTTTCTGATATAACTGTTGATTATTACAATGAAGATCGTCTATGGGTAACATACTCAGAATATCATGCAAATCATAAAGTATATGAGTCGTTAGATGGTGGAGATAGCTGGACAAACATTACCGGAACAGGATTACCAAACCTACCAGTAAATTGTATTGTGCATCAGAGACAAGCCAATGACGATTTATATGTTGGTACAGATGTTGGAGTGTATCATAAAGACAATATTACTAATGTATGGGTTCCTTATATGAATGGGTTACCTAACGTTGTAGTGAATGAATTAGAAATAAACTATAACACACAAAAAATAGTAGCTGCAACATTTGGAAGAGGTGTATGGGAAAGTGATCTGAATATTAATTCTACAGCAATATCAAATTATGATAATAGTGCTGTGATAATTTATCCAAACCCTTCTAGCAAACAAATTTCAATAACCGGTGCTCCTGCACAAAGTTCAATGATAAATATTTACGGCCTAGATGGGAAGAAAATAATTACAAAAAAATATTCAAGTGAGCTT
>NYVM01000075.1 GCA_002684605.1 Candidatus Pelagibacterales bacterium
TGTTATCCAATTTCGCATCTAATGTTATTATTNCATCATTTGTTCCAGCTAATTGAATCTTATCNTTTTGTTTTATNCTTGTAACAACCCCTTTCTNAAGTTTAACCCCATTTACNAATGTTCCGTTTAAACTATTTAAGTCTTGAATATATAAGCCTTGTGAGTCAAAAATAAACTGAATATGATTNCCAGAAACTCTAGCATTACTGACCTTAATACTGGCTGAATCTGCTGAGCCTACAATAAATGAATCATTAACCTTAAGAGCTACTTTTCTGTAAAGTTTACCAGAATTATAAATATATATTTTACAATCTTTATTCATTACTTTATTTCTGCTTGAAAGGTTAAAGGATTGTAATGAATTTCTCTGTTGATTGATACGGGTATATTAATTCCGTCAAAATTTACAACACTGTTAACCTTTGCATGTAAAACATTCTTTCCACTAAAAGAATTTAAAAATAATAATTTAGTAAGTTTTAAAGAATTTAACTTCACATTAGAGTATACAATTGAAGAATTATTAAATGAAGTTAATTCAGTAGTATCAAGAACTGAAACTCCAAGTAAATCTTTATGATTAGCATCAGAATAAATGAAAGTTTCCAGTNTATTAATACTTAAATTATATTCATCTATATTTTTAAGAGTTAAACCAATATTCAGNTTTACTTCATTAATATTNGCATTAAGAAAATTAATTTTAGAAATCTTTAATCCAAATTTTTCAATTAAGAAATTAGAGATTTTTGATATTTCTACATTTGGAGATAATGAATAATCAGTATTAAAAAAATACTTTTTATTTAGAAAAGGAATTTTTGTNTAGCCAATAATATTCAATAAAACAGAGTCTTGAAAATTAGTGAAATATTTAAGTGCAGAGGAGTTAATTACAAAATCCGTTTCTAAATTAGAAGTATCCTTATCTGCAATGTCTATATGNTTCTCAAAGAATGTGTGAGCAAGTAAAACAGTATCATAAAAAACATTTATTTTNAACTCATCAGTATTTAAATTAAAAAAATTAGGATTATATATTTCTACATTAGTTTTTACAATTAAATTTTCTGTAGAGTCTTTATTTATATCAATAATCTTGAAATCAACAATCTCTGGATCGTTCAAATTAACGCAGCTTGAAAACGCTAGTACAAATAGTAAATAAATGAAGTTTTTAGAAAAAATTGCCATAAGCGGCTAATTGCAATTTATATTATAATTTGTAATGAGGTGGTTTGAAATACAATCGGCTCTNTTATTTGAAAATGGATGAGATCTAAAAAAATCATATGTTTTATTCTCATCCTTACTATTTCTAGACCAAAAATCTACAGCACTACAGTTTTTATATGNTGTNGGGTAAACTAAATCCATTCCAAATAAATCTGCTTCTATCTCTTGTTTTTGATCAAAACTCTCTGTAAAGAAACTTTCTAAACTAAAAATAAGATTTCCAAAAAAACCATATTCACTTGCTGATTTAATTTTTTTAAGTTTTAAAGTCATGTGANATAGTTCGTTATGAGATATTTCATGAGCAATTATAGCAGCAATTTCCGAGTCATTTTTCAATTGAGAATACATTCCTTTAAAGAAATAAATATTCCCACCAGCAGTAAATACATTNTTTANAGTATCATCAACAAGAAATATTTTATACGAAAAACCTCTAGGNTTTAAAATACGACTAACTAAATCATTNTTTATAGATTTTAATTTATTAAGATCTTTTCCAGAATTAATAAAATCGTAATCATCTCTAAAACTTTCTAGTATTTCATCTCCAAAGTCTTGCTCATCTTTTAAGCTTATCTCAACATCAGCTAAGAGATCATTTTGAATCTCTCTGGTAATTTCACCAATTACTGAAATAACTTCTTCTGATTCATCCTTATCTCTATTATCAAAGCAGGAATAGTCATAGCTTACATTTGATTTTTGTTTNTTAAGAGGTTTTTTNTTTTTTTCTATGATTAATTTATTTTCAGAATCATTAATAGTTTCCTCTGTTTCTGAAACAGTAAATAAGTCTTTTAAGGAATTTTGATTGTTCAAAAATTTAACAAGAAAAAAAACAATGACTAATAATAATATAGAAGCTAAGAAACCAATAAAAAATTTCTTTGTAATTTTTGTATTACTTAAAATTCTAAAATTATTATTTGTACTTAAAGAAGATTTTAAATGAACATTCTGTGTCTCTTGATTTTTATTATTAAAATCATATTTCTGAATTGCATTAATAATATCATTTTTTGAACATTTGTAAGTCCCAATAGATACCACATCATTTTTATTAATTTTTGTAGGACCTGATATCTTTTCGTTATTTATATAAATACCATTTTTAGAAGATAGATCAATAATAATTAAATTTTTATCTTCATCAATTAAGACCTGAGCATGAACAGAAGAGACAGAAATATCGGATATAAAAATCTGATTTGATTTTTGGTTTCTACCTATATGATAAATATCACCTTGCATAATTTAATTTCTTAAAATCTTATTTTTTATAAATTTCATATCTTTCTCATCAAGATTACTTTTTGGTAAATCAGCCATAATTTCAATTAATCCTTTAGCAAGAAGTTCTTCTTCAGAAATTTTCTCATCAGCCATAATTACATGCTTCATTGCATCTGCTAAAAGTTGTTTCTTAGATTTTGAAAAAGAACTTATGATTTTATATCTATCGTCTTTTAAGATTTTAACTGCCTCAGCTCTAAAATCTTCAAATTCATAATTATCAGTTGGATTAAAACCAATAGCACTTAAATATGAAGCAATTATTGATTCTTCATTTGGGTCAATACCATCAGCTCCTGCTAATTCTGAAAGTGTAGCATAAAATGCCAATCTATCTTCTCTTGACCAACTATCATTATTTACAATATTTTCAGATTTTTTTAAATCAATTTCACTATTTAACTTCTTATCTAAAACAGTTGGTCTTTTAGCATTACGAAACCATAAATTAGTAAGAAAAATAACATTTGCTATCAATAATCCAGGTATATCTTGCCAAATTGCAATAACACACAAAGGAGCAAAAAGAAAACCAAAAATTGTATAAATNGGAGCTGTATCATATTTTAGAGAAGATGCTCTTTTATGTGCTGTTACAGCACACAAATAGAGACCAGCACCAACAATACCTAACAAACAACCAACAAAAAATCTTATAATAAATTCTTCACCACTAATATATTCATCATCACTCTTCCACCAACTAGTTGATTCATCTTCTATTTTTAATGGAACTTCATCGGATTCGATAATAGAATCATCATCATTTTCTTCTTCAATTTTCGTTTCTAAACTTTTTAAGGAATCAATATATTTGGCCCATTTAACAATACAATTTCCAGCAGAAAGCATATCACCTTCTTCTAATAATTTTGGGTCTTTTATTAAATTATTGTTTACATATGTTCCATTAGAAGAATTTAAATCAGTTACAAAAACATTATAATCATCATCAATAAATAATTGTAAGTGTAGCTTTGAAACTGTTGGATCCTGTGGATTAGTAAGCAGGTTCTTATTATTATGATTTCTACCAATCTTAATTATGTCAGCCATGATAAAAAATTAATTTTTATTCGTTTTAATTGCATCTAAATATTTTACCATTTCCTTGCAAGACTGAAATCTATCATCTGGATTTTTCTGAGTTGCTTTGTCTATTATAAATTGAAATTTACTTTCTGCTGCTGGATATAATTTTTGAATTCGAGAAGTTCTTTCATATTTAACTTTATCAACTAACTCCGGCATAGAAGTAGCAAAATAAGGGTTCATTCCAGTAGCCATATAGTGTAATAAACATCCTAATGCATAAATATCAGCTCTCTTATCTAAATTTACATGTGGATTCATTTGTTCAGGAGCCATATACATTGGTGTTCCCATGTTATCATTTCGATCTTCGTCACCCCCTTGAGAAATTCCATAATCGATAACTTTAACAGTACCATTTGGTAAAATAAAAATATTATTTGGTTTAATATCTAAATGTAAAACCCCCTTATACCCTTCAATTGATATTCTTTTATTATGAGCAAAGCCAATTGCAGATACAATCTGTTTAAATCTATTTAAGCAAATTTCTAATGGCATTGGACCGGTAACCTGCTCAACATATTTATCTAATGTTAAACCATCAACATGTTCCATTACTAAATGGATTTGATTCCCTTTAACAATTAAACCTGGAGCCTTTAACTGAACAATATTTGGATGTTCAAGACCTAGATATATATTTGCTTCAATTTTAAATTTTCTTATAATTGGCGAATCCTCATCTAATTTTTGAAATAAAGTCTTAACAGCAACTAAAAAACCTGAATGTGAATCTAGAGCTAAGTTAACAACACCAACACCACCTTTACCAAGTTCTTTTATAAACTTATATCTACTACCTAATTTTGGAAATGCCATTACTATTTAATTNTAAATTTATTTTTAGTTATAATATTTGAAAATTAATTCTAANTTTATTTTTTATCTCCTTTTCTTTTCTANTTTTGAATTAACATTCTCCTCAATTAATTTTNTNAGNGCTTCGGATTTTTTAGATAGGTTATTTATTTTATCTAAATATTCTGTAATGGATTTGAACTCAGCGCTGATTTCATCAGATTTATTTGTGATAATTTTAATATTTTTCGATGCTCTAACAATACTTTCTAAATCATTTTCACATCTATCTTTTAATTCTTTGTTATCTGTATTATGAATTACCTTNAATTTATTTTTAAAATCTTCTGCAAGCTTAAAATTTTGTTTTGAACTGTTAAGATGTGAAGCTGCATCTTTTTGAATTTTTTCAGCTTTTTTATAATCCTTAGAAGCACTTTTTTTGATACGATCTAAATCATTTCCTTTTGTAAATAGTTCTTTATTTAACTCAAGAATACCTTTTGGTATATTAGTTGTAGGAAGAACATTAGGAATATCACTATAACCTTTATATACCTCAAAAAATTTAGTTTTCTGATTTTCATAATTAGTATTTGCATTTTCAAATAATTTTGCAATCCCATTATCATTAATATTTAAATTCTTGATTTTAACTTTTAAATCTGAAATTTTAGATATGAATGATTTTAGTTTTTTATGATCTTCATCTAACTTTATAATTTCTGCTTCTTTATTCTTTGCNGCTGCAGCTGCTTTTTTCTTTGCAGCTTCTTCTTTCTTTGCTTTTGCTNTTCTTGCTGCTTCAGCTNTTTTCTTTTTCTTTTCTTCNTCTTTTAACTGAAAAGGATCAGAATCAACTTTAGGTTTAGAATTAGGTATTTTTTCTAAATTAGATTTTCTAATAAAAATAAATGAGTTTTCTGAAATATCACTATCATAAAGAATCTCCTTTTGAGTTTTATACTCATCATATAAAAGAAAATTATTATTCCAATAAAACTCTTGAAAATTAACATCATTTTTATTNTCCCATTTATGAGTTAATTTAACATTTGTAANTAATGGTTNAAAATTTTTATTTTCTTTTGTCCAATCATTACTTTTTTTAAAGGAATAATAAAAAATTTCAACTTCCTCACCATCAATTTCAATTTGAGCTTCAAATTCATCTACATTAAGCTCTAGATCAGTTGTCTTATCAATTGTTTCAATTTCAATTTCAGGAACATCATTATTTCCAATTTTTGNTANAATTAATATCATTAATAATGNNATAAATAAAACTCCAACTGAAATAAAAATTTTGTTTTTATATTTATTAAAAAACGAAAAATTATTCTTAGCTAAAATAGCTGCTTTCTGATCGGTATCAAGAAGCATTGTTTTGGTGAGATTATCTTTAGGTATATTATTTTTACTGATAAATTGAGATTTTGCATGTGGACTTTCATCTATAGAAATATAAATTACAGATATATTATCAGTACCTCCTGCATTATTTGCAGCATCAATTAAATTATTACCGATATCAGAATTTGTTTTCCCTTTGTTAACAATATCATAAATCTTATTATCATCTATTAATCCACACAAGCCATCTGAACATATTAAGAAGTTATCCCCNTTTTTAGCTAAAATTGGATCACTACATACTTCTACATTTACTTCAGTTGAAACTCCAAGGGCTTGAGTTAATTCATTCTTTCTAGCATGAGTTTCCATTTCTTCTTCGGAAATTTGGCCATTATCAAATAGTCCTTGAACGAAAGAATGATCCTTAGTAACTCTATGAAATTTTCCATCTGAAGATATATATATTCTACTATCTCCTACATGAGCAACATAAATAAGATTATTTTTTTCTAATAAAACACAGCAAGTAGTTCCCATTCCCTTATACTGAGAATCTGATTGTGCTTTACCAAAAATTTGAATATTAGCAAATTCAATTGCTTCTTTTAAAGCTGTTGTAGGTGAATCTGAGGGTGTATTGCTAAAATATTCAATAATTGAGTTTATAGCAGTCTCAGAGGCCATTTTACCTCCCTCATGACCACCCATCCCATCGCAAACAATATATATATTTCCATACTTGGATTTATTAAATAATAATTCACCTATAGAATCTTCATTAGCCTTTCTTTTTAAACCAATGTCAGTTTTAGCAAAATGTTTTAATTTCATAATTATGTATAGAATATAAATTTCATATTAGCAATTTCAATAATATCACCATGTTTAAGCTCAACCTTGTCAATCTTTACACCATTTAAAAGAAGGCCATTCGCACTATTATTATCCGTTAAGGTGTAAGTGTTGTTAAAAAACTCAATAGAAAAATGTTTTCTGGAAAGGTGATTATTNTCAATAGAAATGAAACATGACTTATCTCTTCCAATTAAAACCTTAGGAACATTAATTTCAAAAGTTTGTGTAGTATCTTCAAAAGAATATCTCAACAAAGGGAATTTACCTCTAGAAAGCATAGCTTTAATCAAGGACTCTTCATCCTTTACTCTCTTCTGCTCTTGTTCTAATTCTTTTTCTTGTTTGATTCTATTTTCTTCTTGAATCTTTAATTCATTAAACTTGGCATCCTGATCTTTAATTTTATTTTCTTGCTCTAAATTAATTTTTTCTTGATTCTCTATTCTTTCTTTTTCATTTTTAATTTTTTCATTATAACTNTCANATAACTTTTTTATTAAAAAGATAATTAACAGTAAAAAACAAAGAGATACTAAAATTGAAATTAACAAATNTTGNTGAAAGGATTTNTATANCCAATTNCCAGGGTGTCTATATTTTATAATATCAATATCAGATAAATTATTAATGTTTAGANAGGCAGAATGAATTTTACCATCCNTTATATGGTCTTTNGAAATAAAAGATAGTTTATAATTTTTGCCTTTTGAGAATTT
>NYVM01000076.1 GCA_002684605.1 Candidatus Pelagibacterales bacterium
ATTATATACATATTCTTAGCCTTGTTAATTAAATTATATATTAGTGACTAAGTTATAATACTATAATAACTAAAAATTAAATCAAATTTACTAAAGAATAAACTTGTTTTAGGTTTTCTTATCTGTATCTTCTTCTACTTTTTCTACTGGTCCACTATCAAGCCCTTTAGCCGCATTATTTCTATCAACTAACTCTATATATGCCATAGGAGCACTATCACCATGCCTATTACCATCTTTTATTATACGAGTATATCCACCACTTCTACTTTCATACCTAGTTGCTATTTCCCCAAATAATTTTTCAATATTAGCATCAGGAGCCATTCTAGCAATAGCAAACCTACGTGCATGAAGGTTTCCTTTTTTACCTAATGTGATAAGCTTTTCAACTATTGGCCTTAATTCTTTAGCTTTAGCTACAGTAGTTCTGATTTGTTCATGCTTAATTAATGCTGTAGACATATTAGCAAACATGGCTTTTCTATGAGAGCTTGTTCTATTAAGCTTTCTGTGTCCCATTTTATGCCTCATAATGTAACTCCCTATTCAATATTCTATTAATTAAAATTGATCATCAATTTTTTTTGCTAGCTGCTCTAAATTTTCTGGAGGCCACTCTGGAATTATTTGTCCTAAATTTAAGCTCATATTTGTAAGAACCTCTTTAATTTCATTTAATGATTTTCTACCAAAATTGGGAGTTCTGAGCATTTCAGACTCAGATTTTTGCACAAGATCTCCAATATATACAATATTATCATTTTTTAAGCAATTTGCAGATCTAACCGACAATTCTAATTCTTCTACTTTTCTTAAGAGATGAGGGTTTAATAATGCATCTGGAGTGATCTCTTCTTCCACAATTATAGGTTGAGGATCCTCAAAGTTAACAAAGTTTCCTAATTGCTCTATCATAATTCTAGCGGCTAAAGCTGTAGCATCTTCTGGAGTAATAGTTCCATCTGTTTCAATATTTAATAATAGCCTATCAAAATCAGTGTCTTGTCCTACTCTTGAGTTCTCTATTTTATATGAAACTGTTCTTACTGGACTAAAAATTGAATCAATAGGTATTAAACCTATAGGAGCATCTTCTGGTTTATTTTCTGCCGCAGGAGAATATCCTCTTCCCGTATTAATAATAAATTCAATATTCAGCTCTGAATCTTTATCTAAATGACAAATTACTAACTCTGGATTCTTTATTTCAACATTAGCATTGCTTTGAATCATTCCTGCAGTTACATCACATGGACCTTTAGCATTTAATAATACTTTGCTTGTCCCATCTATATGAGATTTTACAGCAATATTTTTTATATTTAGAATAAGATCTACTACGTCTTCCCTAACTCCAGGTATGGATGTAAATTCGTGCAGTACATTTTCTATTTTTATTGCAGTTATGGCAGCTCCCTGTAGTGAGGATAATAAAACTCTTCTAAGAGAGTTTCCTATTGTAAGTCCATAACCTCTCTCTATTGGCTCAGCTACAACTGTACCATTTACATCACCTTCTTTTGCAGTAATTACAACATTTGATGGAGTAATTAAGTCATTCCAATTTTTTTCTAACACTATAAGTTCCTTAATTTACTTAAATTTATAAATTTTTAATATTAAATTTTTATACTAAACTCTTCTTCTTTTAGGCGGTCTACATCCATTATGAGGCATNGGAGTTACATCATTAATTGTAGTAACCGTAAATCCTATAGTTTGTAGAGCCCTTAAAGCCGATTCTCTACCTGCACCGGGACCGCTCACTTTTACTTCAAGAACTTTTAACCCATGTTCTTGTGCTTTTTTACCCGCATCTTCTGCTGCTAATTGTGCAGCAAATGGTGTTGACTTTCTAGACCCTTTAAAGCCTTGAGTTCCAGCTGAAGACCATGAAACGGTATTACCTTGATGATCAGTGATTGTTATAATTGTATTATTAAAAGTAGAATTTACATGGGCTACTCCTGATGTAATATTCTTTTTTTCTTTTTTCTTTTTAGTTACTTTTTCAGCCATTATACCCTCTGATTTATTATATTAAGCAGTTTTCTTGTTAGCAATTGCCATATTCTTGCCTTTACGTGTTCTAGCATTGTTTTTTGTGTTCTGGCCTCTTACAGGAAGACCTTTTCTATGTCTGATACCTCGATAACATCCNGAATCTCTTAGTCTTTTAATATTCATAGATATAATACTTCTCAGATCTCCCTCAACAGTAAACTTAGATGTTAAATCTCTAAGTGTGTCTAACTCAACTTCGGTTAAATCATTTACTCTTCTAGATTTNGGAATACCCGCATCTTCAATTATCTTTGATGCCGTTGTATTACCTATACCATAAATATAAGTTAAAGCTATCTCAACTCTTTTACCNGTTGGAACATTTACTCCTGATATTCTTGCCAAAAAAACCTCCTATTTTATTTAAAAAAATGTCCAAAAATCGCTATAATATTCATCTTTACTATCAAGTCAACGATATCCATATCATTTTTATATTAAACTCATTATTTTATTAGTAACTTTTTCTATATTTGCTAAACCATCTATAGAAAATAATATTTTCTTATCTTTATAATAAGGTAATAAAGGTAAAGTTTCTCTGTTATAAGATTCTAACCTTTTTGAAGCTGTCTCCCTGTTATCATCTTTTCTTCTTATAAAATTACTACTTCCACACTCATCACATATACCTGCTTTAAGAGGTATCTTAGTATGATCATTATATCCTGCTCCACATTCACTACAAGAAAACCTCCCTTCTATTCTAGTTAGTAAAATGTNATCATTTACTGCAAACTCTATTACTAAATCTACATTCATATTATTTTCTAATAACATATTATCCAACTCTTTAGCNTGAGACAGTGTTCTTGGAAAACCATCTAGTATTACTCCATGCTCACAATCTTTTTCTTCAATTCTTTCTTTTATAATATTTATNACTATATCATCTGATACTAGTTTACCTTCTTCCATTATACTAGCTGCTTTTATACCCGTCTCCGTTTTATTTTTTACAGCTTCTCTAAGCATATCCCCCGTTGAAAGGTGTACATATTTTTTTTTTTTAGCAATTAAACTAGCCTGTGTTCCTTTACCACAACCTGGAGGNCCAAAAAGTATCATTATCATTACATTCGCCCTCTAAGTTTAGATTTTTTTATTAAACCTTCATATTGTTGCGCTATTAAATGAGAATGAATTTGAGCTACTGTATCCATAGTAACATTAACAACAATAAGTAAGCTTGTTCCTCCAAAATAAAAAGGAACTGCATATTTTGCAATTAAAATTTCAGGAAGGATACAAACCAAACTTAAATATAATGCACCTACAACAGTTAGCCTTGTTAAAACATGGTCGATATATAATGTCGTATTTTGACCTGGCCTAATGCCAGGAATGAAACCACCATTTTTTTTAAGATTATCGGCTGTATCTTCAGGGTTAAAAACTATAGAAGTATAAAAGAAGGAGAAAAACATTATTGCTGCAATATATAAAGCCATATATAGTGGTTGTCCTCTACCTAAAAGCGCAGTCACATCAAGCATCCAACTTGGTCCTGAACTCGCATTAAAGCTCATTGCAGTAACTGGTAAAAGCAATATAGATGAAGCAAATATAGGAGGTATAACACCCGCTGTATTTATTTTTAATGGAAGGTGACTAGAATCGCCTTGAAAAACTTTCATACCTAATTGTCTTTTAGGGTATTGTATTAATAATCTTCTTTGTGCTCTCTCTACGAAAACTATAAAAGCTATAACAGCTACTGACATCAATAATAAAAATACTATAAATAATCCTGATAAAGCCCCTGTTTTTCCTAATTCTAATGTAGATACTAACGACACAGGAAGGTTTGCAACAATACCTGCCATAATTATAAGCGAAATACCATTACCAATCCCTCTCGCTGTGATCTGTTCACCTAGCCACATTAAGAACACAGTACCTCCTGTTAAAGAAACTACGGTTGTAAATTTAAACATAAAACCTGGGTCCATGACTGCTGGGCCTGAAGATGAAGTTAAATTTTCTAAACCACTTGCTATACCTAAGCCTTGTACAGCTGCTAAAAAAACTGTCCCATATCGAGTATATTGAATAATTGTTTTTCTACCTGCATCACCGTCTTTTTTTAGTGCACCTAGATGAGGCGAGACTGTAGTCATAAGTTGAATTATAATAGATGCAGATATATATGGCATTATATTTAAAGCAAAAATTGTCATTCTGCTAAGTGCGCCACCAGAAAACATATCAAACATACCTAAAATACCACCAGCATTTTGCTGAAAAATATCATTCAGTGCCTGAGAATCTATTCCCGGCAGAGGTATGTATGTGCCTAACCTATAGACAATTAGCGCAGCTAAAGTAAATAATATTTTTTTCTTTAATTCTTTTGCTTTAGATAAAGCTCCAAAATTTACAGAAGCAGCTAACTGTTCAGCAGCAGAAGCCATTTTAAATCCTCTTTAATATTAAAATTACTAAAAATAAGTTCTAAACTTTAGAACTTACACTCTTATCTTTATCTTTTACTTTACGAACAATAATAGAAACTTTTCCACCTACTTTTTCAATTGCTTCTTTAGCTGAAGCTGTTAGAGCAGTCACTTCAATCTGAATATTAGACTTTAGAGAACCATTACCTAATAACTTAACACCATCTTTTGCTTTTTTAATTACTCTTGTTAGCTTTAAGACTTCTGCATTAATTGGTTTTTTGGGATCAATCTTACCTGCATCTATAGCCTTTTGGATAATATCTATACCTACAGTTACATAATTTTTTCTATTTGGACTTGTAAAACCATATTTAGGCAGACGTCTATGCAACGGCATTTGACCACCTTCAAAACCTTTTATAGCTACACCTGCTCTAGCTTTTTGGCCCTTATGTCCTTTTCCAGCTGTCTTGCCAGTTCCAGAGCCAATACCTCTTCCTACTCTTTTTCTGTTTTGTCTTGCTGAATCATTATCTCTGATTTCATTAAGTCTCATATTACTCTCCATTTACCCACTTAGTTTAATTCTATTCTACTACTTTTACTAAATGCTTAACTTTTGCAACCATTCCACGAATTGAGGGCGTATCTTCTAAAACACTCTTACGATTGATTTTATTAAGTCCTAATCCTATCAAAGTTCCTCTTTGATCAGACTTTCTTCCGATAGGACTATGTACTTGTACAACTGTTAATTTGCTATTAGCCATTTTTACGCCTCCTTTGCATCCTTATCAGTATTTTTTTCTACCTTTTTACCTACTACTGAACTTACTTTTAAACCTCTTCTACTTGCCACTCCTCGAGGAGATTGCAAATTCGATAGAGCGTCAAAAGTAGCACGTATCATATTATATGGATTAGCACTACCTTGCGACTTAGTAACTACATCTTGAACTCCTAAAGTTTCAAAAACAGCTCTCATAGGTCCTCCAGCTATTATACCCGTTCCAGCAGGGGCACTTCTAACTAAAACTTTTGATGCACCATGATAACCTAGCACATCATGATGGACTGTTCTTCCATCCCTAAGAGGAACTCTAATCATCTCTTTTTTTGCTTTATCGGTAGCTTTTTTAATGGCTTCTGGAACTTCTTTAGCTTTTCCTTTTGCAAAACCTACCTGTCCTTTTGCATCACCAGCTATCACTAAGGCTGCAAACCCGAATCTTCTACCGCCCTTAACAACTTTAGAAACACGATTAATTCCAACTAATTTGTCGAGAAGATCATCGCCTTCTTTATCGTTTTTTTTTCCTCTAGCCATAAACTACTCCTAAATTTATCTTAAAATACTAAGCCGTTACCTCTTGCTGCTTCAGCCAAAGCCTTTACGCGTCCATGATATACATACGAACCTCTATCAAAAACCACTTCTTTTAAACCAGAATCTTTTGCTAATTTAGCTATCATTGCGCCCACTTGTTGAGCCGCAGATACATTACCGCCAAATGCTTTTTTTGTTTTAAATTCTTTATCCATAGTAGAAGCTGATAATAAAGTTTTACCATTAACATCATCTATAATTTGAGCATATATATTCTGATTTGATCTATAAACACTTAACCTAAGCCTAGACACACCATTCTTTTTTAAATTGTATCTATTTCTTTTTTTTCTTCTATCGTCTTTTTGTCTATTTTTTATTGTCATAATTCACCTATTTTTTCTTACCTTCTTTTTGTCTCACAAATTCATCAGAATATCTAACGCCCTTACCTTTATAAGGCTCAGGTTTTCTTAATGACCTTATTTCTGATGCAAATTGACCTACTTTCTGTTTACTAAAACCTGTAATCAATATTTCAGTTGGTTTTTCACACTTAACTTTTATTTCATTTGGAATAGCTACTTTAATATCATGACTATATCCTAGCTGCAGATTTAGTATGTCTCCCTCAACTGCCGCTCGATAACCTACTCCTTTAACAATTAAAGTCTTAGAAAAACCTTTATCCACCCCAATTACCATATTATTTATTAAAGATCTAACTAATCCCCAATGCGACAAAGAATTTTTTTCTTTATTCATAGGTTTCACTGAAACTTTATTATCTTTATATATAACTTCAACTGCATCAGTTATTACCTCTGAAAGCTCTCCAAGTTTACCTTTTACAGATAATACTTTTCCATCAATGCTAAAATTAACACCTTCTGGAATAGCTACATCATTTTTACCAATTCTTGACATTTAATTTATTCCTTAAAATACACTACACAAAATTTCGCCACCTATATTGGCATTTCTAGCATCATGGTCAGACATTAACCCATTAGATGTTGATACTATTGATATACCCAGCCCTCCATAATTTAAAGGCATATCATTCGAAGAAGAATATAACCTTAAACCTGGTTTAGAAGTTCTCTTAATCTCTTTTATGGCAGGTTTACCTTCAAAATACTTTAACTCAATTATCAAAATATTTTTTTTATTATCATCTTCCTTTACAGTGTATCCTCTTATAAAACCTTCTTTTTTTAATACCTCTAACACTGCTGCTCTTAATTTAGACTTTGGGCACTCTACCATAGCTTTTTTTGCCATATGGCCATTTCTAATTCTAGTTAACATATCTCCTAATGGATCCTGCATAGTCATAATTTATCTCCTACCAACTTGCTTTTGTTATGCCAGGAAGCTGGCCCGTTGATGCTAAGTCCCTAAAAGCAATTCTACTCATAGAAAATTTTCTATAATTTCCTCTGGGTCTCCCCGTTACTTCACATCTATTCCTTACTCTAATTTTTGATCCATTTTTAGGAAGCGATGCCAGTTTTAATATTGCTTTAAATCTATCTTCCTGAGATACATTTTTGTCTTTTATGATAACTTTTAATGCCAAACGTTTTTCTTTATGTAAGCCTACCATATATATTCTTTTTTTATTCTTATCTATTGCACTTTTTTTAGCCATTTTTTCTCCTATTTCCTAAACGGAAAGTTAAATTTTTTAAGTAATGCTAGTCCTTGATCATTTGTATTAGCAGAAGTACATATTATAATATCCATTCCCCTAACAGCATCTACATCATCATAATTTATTTCAGGAAAAACAATTTGCTCTTTTATTCCCAAGGCATAATTACCTCTCCCATCAAAACTTTTTGAACTTAAACCTCTAAAGTCTCTCACTCTAGGCAAAGATATATTAATTAGCCTATCTAAAAATTCATACATTTTTTCTTTTCTTAGAGTAACCTTACAGCCAATACTCATTCCATCTCTTAGCTTAAACGTCGCAACGGACTTTTTAGCTTTTGTCACTAAAACTTTTTGTCCGGAGATTTGAGTAAGGTCTTTTATAGCTCCTTCCATCTTTTTTTTATCAGAAGCAGCCTCTCCTACACCCATATTTAAAACTATTTTTTCTAGCTTTGGGATTTCATTTACATTTTTACAATTCAATTCATCAAAAAGTTCTTTTTTGATGTTTGATTCATAAAGCTCTTTTAATCTTGCACTCATTTAAAACTCCATTAATCTACTAGGTCACCAGAACGTTTAGCAAATCTTACTTTTCTACCGTCCTTTAAAAATTTATATCCTACTCTTGTAGCTTTATTATCTTTTGGATCTATATGAGATACATTAGATACATGTATCGATAGTTCTTTATCTAATATACCACCTTGGGACGTTTGGCTTTGTGCAGTATGCTTCTTTGCTACATTTAAACCTCTCAAAACAACCCTATTATTCCTTGGATAAACAGTAATAATTTCTCCAGACTTACCTTTATCTTTACCACTTATAACTAATACCTTATCACCTTTTTTTACTTTTAATTTCACTTTATCCATACTATAAAACCTCCGGTGCTAGAGAAATAATTTTCATGAATTTTTTTCCACGCAATTCTCTTGTAACAGGACCAAATATTCTTGTACCTATAGGCTCTTCTTGTTTATTTATTAATACAGCGGCATTACTATCAAATCTAATAGCACTTCCATCAACTCTTCGAATTTCCTTGCGTGTTCTTACTACAACCGCCCTATGAACATCGCCTTTTTTAACCTTAGCTCTAGGTGCAGCTTCTTTAATAGACACAACAATTACATCACCTACCGCAGCATATCTTCTTTTAGACCCTCCTAATACTTTAATGCACTGGACTCTCTTTGCTCCTGAGTTATCCGCTACACTTAAATTTGACTCTGTTTGTATCATTTTCTTTCCAATTAAATATTTTTAAATTACGAAGTAATACTGTCTGCTAATACTGTCCATGTTTTTTTCTTAGAAATTGGCCTACACTCAATAATTCTTACCTTATCACCAATTTTATGGATATTATTTTCATCATGTGCATGAAATTTATTAGAGCGAGTTATCGTTTTTTTGTATAAAGGATGTCTTACGCGCCTATCTACATTAACAACTATAGTTTTTTCACTTGCTGCACTAACTACTGTTCCTTGCAAAACTCTCTTAGGCATTTACTGAACTCCTCTTTTGATCATTGATTGCTGTCCTAATTCTAGCGATATCTCTTCTTACCTGAAGTATTTTTGATGAATTTTCAAGTTGACCTGAAGCTTTTTGGAACCGTAAATTAAACTGCTCTTTTTTTAAATTAACTAAATCTACCTTTAGCTCATCTTCTGTTTTTTGTTTTATATCTGAAAACTTCATTTAAACTCCTAATTGTCTAGTAACAAATTTTGTGCGTATTGGTAACTTTGCTGAACCTAATTCAAGTGCTTCCCTAGCAAGAGCTTCTGTAACTCCATCTAATTCAAACATAATTCTTCCAGGTTTAACTTTAGCTGCCCAAAATTCTACAGATCCCTTACCTTTACCCATTCTTACTTCAGTTGGTTTTTTAGTTACAGGTACATCTGGAAAAATTCTTATCCAAACTCTACCCTGCCTTTTTATATGTCTAGTAATAGCTCTTCTAGCAGCTTCTATCTGTCTAGCTGTAATTCTTTCTGGTTGTAGAGCCTTCATTCCATAGGACCCAAAATTAAGGGAAGTTCCACCTTTTGCATCTCCATGAATTCGGCCCTTATGTGCTTTTCTGAATTTTGTCCTTTTGGGGCTCATCATTATCTTGGTGCTCCCTGTTGGTTACTTCTAGCATTTTCCATGGCCATTGGATCATGCTCCATTAATTCACCCCTGAATATCCAAACTTTAATACCACAATTACCATAAGCTGTAGCAGCAGTAGCAACTCCGTAATCTATATCTGCTCTTAATGTATGTAATGGAACCCTACCTTCTCGATACCATTCTACTCTAGCAATTTCTGCTCCGCCTAATCTTCCACCAGCATTAATTCTAATTCCTTGCGCTCCAGCTCTCATAGCCGATTGAACAGCTCTTTTCATAGCTCGCCTAAACGCTATTCTTTTTACTAGCTGTTCTGCAACATTTTCAGCCACAAGTTGTGCTTCTATATCTGGCTTTTTTATCTCCACAATATTTAATTGAACATCACCTGCTGTCATTGTAGACAATTTCTTTTTTAAAATATCTATCTCAGAACCTTTTCTTCCTATTATTATGCCTGGCCTAGCAGAATATATAGTTACTCTGGCTACTTTAGCAGGCCTCTCAACTGTTATTCTACTTACAGCAGCAGTTTTTAATTTTCCTTTTAGGAAGGATTTAATCTTTAAATCTTCACTTAGTAATTTTGTATATGCACCACCTTTAGCATACCACCTTGAATCCCAAGTTCTATTTATTCCTAATCTTAGACCAATTGGATTTACTTTCTGACCCATTAAACCTCCTCCTGATTTTCTTTAACTATAACTGTTAAATTACTAATAGGTTTGAGGATTTTTGCACCCCTACCTCTCGCTCTTGGCCTAAACCTTTTCATTACTAAAGCCTTCCCAACATACGCCTCAGAAACTACTAATTTATCAATATCTAAATCATGATTATTTTCTGCATTAGCAATAGCTGACTGTAAAACTTTTTTTACATCTATAGCTATCCTTTTTTTAGAAAACTGTAACTGTAATAATGCTTTTGAAACATCCATACCCCTAATACTAGCAGCTACTAGATTAAGCTTCTGTGCTCCAGATCTAACTGACCTATCTAATGCCATTGCACATTTTTCATCTAATCTTCTATTTTTGCTAGCTTTTCCCATTTCTAACCCTTTTTCACTTTCTTATCGGCTGTATGCCCATAGTATGATCTAGTAGGTGAGTATTCACCAAGTTTTTGGCCAACCATTTCTTCAGTTATAAATACAGGAATAAATTTTTTTCCATTGTGAACAGCAAAATTTAAACCTACAAACTGAGGTAATATTGTAGAGCGCCTGGACCACGTTTTTATAGCTGTACGAGAACCAGTCTTTGCAACTTCTTGCACTTTCTTAAGCAAGTATCCGTCCACAAATGGACCTTTCCAAATTGATCTAGCCACTGCCCTACATCCTCCTAATTATTTATATCTTTTTTTCAGTATTAACTTATCTGTTCTTTTATTTGTTCTTGTTCTCTTACCCTTTGTTGACACTCCCCAAGGTGTAACTGGATGTCGACCACCTGAAGTTCTGCCTTCGCCACCACCATGTGGATGATCAACAGGATTCATAACCACACCTCTTACATTAGGCCTTCTACCTAGCCATCTTGATCTACCAGCCTTACCTAAATTAATATTTTGATGATCTGGATTTGAAACCGACCCTACTGTGGCTCTGCACTCTCCTCTAACTAATCTTTGTTCTCCAGATTGCAACTTAATTATAGCATATCCATTATCTTTACCTACCAACTGAGCATAAGCTCCTGCAGACCTTGCTATCTGGCCACCTTTTCCTATTTTTAATTCTATATTATGAACAATAGTGCCCATTGGCATATTCTTGATAGGCATAGTATTCCCTGGTTTAATATCTACTTTATCTCCACTTATAATTTTATCTCCAACGTTTAATTTTTGTGGAGCAATTATGTAAGATAATTTTTCATCTGAATATTTAATAAGAGCTATAAATGAAGTTCTATTCGGATCATACTCTAATCTTTCAACAGTTCCTTCTACATCATCATGTATTCTCTTAAAGTCTATTATTCTATATTTTTGTTTATGGCCTCCTCCACGCTGCCAAGCAGTAATTCTACCAGTGTTATTTCTACCCCCAGATTTGCTTTGACCATGTGAAAGCGCTTTGATTGGTCCTCCAGCATGCAAACCAGAACGATCTATTGTAACTAGTTGCCTTCTAGATGGAGAAGTTGGTTTATAGGTTTTTAACGCCATTTCTTATACTCCACTAGAAAGGTCTATAGATTGACCTTCTGCTAAAGTTACCATTGCTTTTCTTATAGATGCTCTTTTACCTTTTATTCCTTTAAAAACTTTTCTTTTACCTTTAATATTTACGGTATTTACACCAACCACCTTAACTCCAAATAATGCTTCAACAGCAGTTTTAATTTGGGGTTTAGTAGCATCTGGAGTCACTTTAAAAATTACCTGATTATTTTCTAATATTCTTGTAGCTTTTTCAGTAATTATTGGAGACA
Organism: Candidatus Pelagibacterales bacterium; assembly: GCA_002684605.1. The sequence goes on from NYVM01000076.1 coordinate 12,039, forward strand.
CAATTACATCATAATCTTGTGGTCTAGGAGCTGCCATTATTTAACTTCCTTAGATTTAATTATTTTTTTTTCATTAACTATTAATCTACTAACTAACTGTTCAACTGAGGATTTACTTAAAACTAAAGTATCCCTCCTCAGTATATCGTATACATTAGCACCTTGTGTAGGAAGCATATCATGCATTGGTATATTCTTTAATGCTTTATTGAAGTTTTCATCTATTTTGTCACCAGAGACAAATAAAGTAGAATTTCCTAAAGGAAGCTTGTTTAGAGCTTGTTTGAGCAATTTAGTTTTCATAGAAGAGAAGGATATATCCTCTAATATTATTAATTTACCTTCTTTGACTTTTGAAGATAAGGCACATCTCATGGCCATATTTCTAACTTTACGAGGTAATTTATGCTCATGACTTCTAACTCTAGGACCATGGGCTACTCCACCCCCCCTATATTGCGAAACTTTTCTATCTCCATGACGAGCTCCTCCTGATCCTTTTTGTCGAACAATCTTTGCCCTAGAGCCTGTTATTTCGCTTCTATCTAGTGTCTTCCTGCTTCCTGATCGACGCTTAGCTAGTTGCCATGTTACCATCCTGTGCAAAATGTCTGCCCTAACTTCTGCTTGAAAAACAGACTTATCTAGCTCTAAAACTGAGGACTTTTTGTTATCTAAGGTTAATATATCAAGCTTCATTTCTATTTCTCTTTTTCTTTGTTTTCATCAACATTATTATTTGCTTTAAGGTCTTCTTTTACATTAGAAGTTGGCTCAATTTTTTCTTCTTTATTATCATCTTGAATTTCACTTGTCTTTACTGCTACATTTTCTTTAGATTCTGATACTTCTGTTTCTATAGATTTTTCTTTTTCTATATTAATTGCAGTGCCTTTTAACCCTGCAGGTAAAGGAACATCATTTGGTACCGCTTTTTTTACAGAATCTTTAATACTTATCCATTTACCTTTTGAACCAGGCAATCCACCTTTTATAAAAATTAAACCCCTATCTTCATCTACAGCTACCACTTGTAAGTTTTGAATAGTTCTTTGTCTATCTCCC